>JAYEJI010000194.1:0-6875 GCA_034660515.1 Fidelibacterota bacterium | reverse complement strand
TTTGGTGAATGAGAATCACTGTCCAAGCAAAGTTGCTTTAACAGCTGTCATGAGAAAAATGATCGTAGCTCTCAACTCTGCACTCAAAAATCCCGATTTTATACTTGCTTCTTAACACCGTTGCTATGGGGCTGATCCGTCAGCTGACGGACAGGATGGCAATTTTCTCTCCCACTCTCCCCCTTTTAAACTTTAAACCTTAAACTAAACCCACTAAACTTCTAAACCCCTAAACTTTTTAACTCCAATTTTTCATTTTTAATTCAAACCATTTGTTCTTAATATACATACGTCTTTTACATTTAGGAGGGAAACTTATGAAAAGATATAATGGGACTCCCATTAAAACCATCAAGGCTATTAACCGGTTTTTTCCATATGTTATGCCGAACCGGAACGGTTCTATGGTCTATCTTGATGTCAGTGTGGACGTAGAAAATGCATTAGCTTATTTAAAAGAAATCAATAAAGACCGGTCGAAAGAAGACAGGATCAAAATATTCGATCTCTTGCTCGCAGCTATTCACCGTATGTATCTGGAACGCCCGCGCCTGAACCGTTTTATTATGGGTAAACGGTATTATCAGAGAAATGAACATCTCTATTTCTTTGTATCAAAACGTGAAATGACCGATGGTGGTGATGAACGTTTGATCGGTTTGAAATTAGGTCCACGCGACGGTATATTTGAGGTCTCAAAAAAAGTACGTGGTGATATTAAAGAGTCCAAAACCGGTACAAAAGAAAACAAAGATGAAGAGGCGGTTGAATTCCTGATGAAGCTTCCGCGTTTTCTGATAAGATTCTTTGCTAAATTTGTTTATCGCTTTCTTGATGAACATAATATGATGCCCAAAAGCTTAGCTGCAACAGACAGTATGCACGGTTCGGCCTACATTGCCAATCTGGGTTCTTTTGGTGTACAACATCCCCCTTTCCATCATCTTTATGATTACGGTGATATCTCATTATTCTTTGTTCTCGGCGGCCTGAAAAAGGAAGCTGTAGTCGATCAGGAAACAGGTGATATCTCTGTGAAGACCCATATACCTATCAGGATCACAATTGACGAACGGATAGCAGATGGTGTATATTTCAATAATACCTTCCATTTATTCAACGATTTCATGCAAAATCCAAAAAAACTTGAAACTTTTTCGGAAGATCAGAAAGATCCGTATCCGCATGTTAAATACATGCGGAATGGGAAAAAGAAAAAAAATAAGATTTAAATGTACGGAACAGGCATGCTTGTTCCGTACAATAAAAAAAAACGCCCCGAGATTGGGGCGTTTTTTATTTTCTGTAAAATCTATGTTTTCTTTGCTCTTCACGTTTCACGGTTTACGACCGCATTACCATCCTACACCAAGACTACGGCTGACAGGCGCGTTACGAGTCACGTCTTACGGTATTCCCGGTACTTGAGGTAATATTACCGTCGTATCACAATCAAAACTCATGGCAGAAAATACTCCCAAAGCACCATTAGATATATTTGAGTGTGGGTTGTAGGGTGTTGAGGAAAAGATGGGATTTGAATTAAATACATCATTCAAGGTTTCAAAGTAAATATAAACACCCCGATCAACCGCATAGGCTTTAATTTTAACGGTATCACTCAGATAGAATCGTGAAAACATTCTCATGTAATTCAGTGTATCGTTCTCAGCATTTCCATCATCACTTGTAGCATATCCCGCAGTTACATCTTCGCCATTAAGAATGTATTTAAAAAGATAATAATTCTCTTCACTGGGATTATCATAAATGTCAATAAATATCAAATATGGTATTGTATCCATTCTTCCACCGGGATGAAAACCTGTGCTGTCATCAAACCCACCAAATGCCGGTATCGAGATCGGTGTCAATTGATAAATATGTGGTTCAGAGGGTAAGTACGAACTTGCTTCATATATTTCTGTATCATGAATAATTGTTAACTGATAATTTGATCCGGATTTTCCGTACATGCTGGTACTTTGATACATCCCATTGCCTTTGTGAGCCAGTGTATCAGGGGTATTATCATCTTCTTGGATGATCACGGTAGCATCACATACACAATGTTGAGTATCCGGAGAGAAATACGAAGTCGTTTTTTGTATCAAAACCTGCGCCAGAGAATCTTTGATCACTTTACCCTCAATAACCAATGCGGGATCCGCGAGATTCAGATCAATATCAATGACCTTTTCGCAGGATGTAAATGCAAGAACAACAACAATAAATATATAAAATAGTTTTTTCATGCTATAACCTTAGAAATTAATATTGAATGTGATGGATGGAACAATACCAAATAATGCCACCTGAACGGCTTCCATATCACCCGGTGTGGTCTCACTTTCCCGGAAATAAATGGAATAGGCATTATAACGATTATAAACATTGTAAATTGAAAAATCCCAGGATGAGGTATAGTTCCATTTATGCTCTTTGCCCTCTAAATGTAAATTTAAGTCCAAACGATGATAATCGGGCATTCGATAACCGTTTCGTTCGGTGTAATACGGAATAACATGACCTTCAATAATATATTGTCCGCTTGGAAAAGTAACTGCATTCCCTGTATAGTAAACCCAAGTGCCCGAGAGGGTTACACGATCAGAAAATTTATAATTTGCAACAATAGAAAGATCATGTACACGATCGTATTTTGCCGGATACCATTCGTCTTTATTAATTCCTTCGATCTGATGTTCGGTATGAGCAAGAGTATAGGATATCCATCCACTTAGTTTTCCAAATTTCTTTTTAATATATAGTTCAAGACCGCAGGATCTTCCAATTCCCGTTAAGATCTGCGATTCAATTTTGTCATTGAACATGATATCCGTACCATCTTCAAAGTCCGTTACATTATCCATGTCCTTGTAGTAAACCTCAATTGATGTCTCGATATTATTATTATCAAAATTATGGAAATATCCCAGAGCGAACTGATTTACGACCAAAGGTTCTATGATAGTTGAACTGGGCACCCAAACATCCGTTGCCTGACCTGAGGTACTGTTCGAGAGCATATGCAAATATTGTGCCATGCGATTATAAGATGCTTTAAAGGAATTTCTCTCTGTGATACGATAATTGAGTGATAAACGCGGTTCTAAATTCCAATGAGTTTTAATATTTTCCCAGTCATCATACCAGGTGGAATCAGTAATGGCATTATCATCATCGTAGCTGTAGTTCCAACCCGGTCCGATCTGGTTGAACATAGAAACCCGTAAACCATATTCTGCGCCAATGATCGGGGTAATTTCCTGTTCATTTGAAAAATATACACCAGATTCCAGAGCATATTTTTCATCTAAAATGATCCGAAAATCACTGCTATCATTTCCTGTGATGAGCTTCCCGGGATTAAATTTATAGCGGGCGGCATTTATTCCAATTTTCATCGTATTGTTCGGATCAGGGAAATAAGTAAAATCCTGTTTAATAGCATAGTTATCAATTCCGGAATTCATGGATATTTGATCTGACAATTTAAAACCGTAATCATATTTGCTGTAGATCAAAGATAGATTTGAAAATAGTTTATCTCCAAAAATATGGTTCCATCTACCGGTAAATGTACTGTTCCCCCAACTGGTACCCATCAGATCTTCAAAGCCAAATACATCTTCACCAAAATAACCGGAAAAGAAAATGCGGTTATTGTCATTGAGTTTGAAATTCAGTTTCGCGTTGAGATCATAAAAATATAACTGCGTACCATCTGTGATCATATCAAGAGGTAAAGCTTTAAGAATGAGATCTGCATAACTCCGTCTACCTGAAATAATAAAGGAACATTTATCTTTAATGATCGGACCTTCTAATGTTAAGCGGGATGAGATCAGGCCAATACCTGCTTTACCGGAGAATTTTTTATTATTCCCATTATTCATTTTAACATCGATCACAGAAGAAGCTCGTCCACCATAATAAGAAGGGATACCTCCCTTATATACCGTGACATCATTTAGAACGTCCGAATTAAATACGGACATAAATCCCATTAAATGAGATGGTGAATATATTGTTGCTTCGTCCAGAAGTATCAAATTCTCATCATTCGCTCCCCCACGGACAGAAAATCCTGTACTGCCTTCGGAAGCCGTACTGATACCCGGAAGCAATTGGATGGTCTTTAATATATCAGATTCTCCGAAAAGTACCGGCATGATCTCAATGGCTTTGATATCAAGCTTCGCTACACTCATTTGGGTTGAACTTACATTATGGTCAGGCCGGTCTGCACTGACCATCACTTCATTAAGTGCGATCACTGAAGAGTTAAGTTCTATGTTTATAACAGAATTTTTATTTAAACTAATCTCAGTCTTTATAGGGTCATACCCAATAAACGAAAAAGTAACCTCATGATCTCCCTCGGGTAATGTTAACGAATAAAAACCATAAGAATTTGTGAAAGTACCCGATGAATTTTCATCGACAGATATGGCTGCACCGATAAGATCTTCTCCTGTAGAAGCATCGGTTATCACACCTCGCAGTGAAAAGTTAGTTACTGCAAAGACGAGTGTCAGCGGCAGAAAGAGTGTTATGAAAAATCGTTTGAGCATTTAGAATTCCATTTTTTATTAGATGAGTATTCCGCTTTCTTTAATAATACCTATTTAAAAAATTGCAATAGTTCTAAGAACTCTTCAATATATTGACACAAAATAAAACTTATGGTTAACATAAATAATAAATGTATAAATAAAATCCGCTTATTTAATTTGCAATTTATATTTATTTCTTTGCATGCATGACCAGTGGCTTTTGGCCTTTTTTCTTCACTTTGAATGCCTTGATAATAGGTTCGGCATATTCAAAAGGTACGGTAACAAATGAGAAATTATCCATAACCCGGATATCGCTAATATCACGAGATTGTATTTTAACCGTATGCATGATCAATAAAGCAAGTTTATCGGGGCGCATCTTGTCTTTTTTACCTAAAGCAACGAAGAGTCGGGCTTTCCCTTGCTTATCCAGGTCATACCCCTTTGAGGCAAATTCCTTTACTTTTCCATAAGTTTCGGGATTTAATTCGTCATTAAAAGCATAATTAAGGACTGCAGCAAGTATTTTGGAGGGTTTATTTGCTTCAAGCAGGTTCTTGGCCCAGTTATAATAATCTGAATCGATCTCTTCATCCAAAATGCCATTCAGATCATCGGAGATCTTTTGCTTTTTATTTGCTACAATATCTTTAACGGAAGGAACATTTGAACGCTTGATACTTGTTTTTGCAACACGCTGGATGTACATCAGTTTTTTATATTCACTTGGGGTAATAAAGGTAATGGCTGTGCCTTCTTTACCTGCTCTTCCCGTACGACCGATACGGTGTACATAAGATTCCGGATCATGCGGCAATGCAAAATTGATCACATGAGAAAGATCGCTCACATCGATACCACGTGCTGCCACATCGGTAGCTACCAGAATATTGATGCTTTTCTTTTTAAAGCGATTCAACGTACGTTCACGCTGTGCCTGAGAAATATCACCATGAATGGCTTCGGCATCATATCCTCTGCTCAATAGACGAGTAACAAGCATATCTGCATCCTGTTTTGTGCGACAGAATACAAGTCCGTAAAAATTATCTTCAAAATCGACAATACGGCAAAGAGCATCAAATTTATCGGAGGCTTTAACCTCAAAATAGATCTGTTCGGTCAGATCTGTTGTGACATTTTCTTTTTTAGCTTTTAGTAATTCGTATCCACCCATATATGTTTTGGCAAGATCACGGATCCTATCCGGCATGGTGGCGGAAAAAAGTAACGTCCTTTTTTGAGGATTCGTGTGTTTCATGATCTCTTCCATGTCCTCAATAAATCCCATATTCAGCATTTCATCGGCTTCATCCAAAACAAGATGCTCAATATTTCGTAAATTTAATGTTTTCCTCTTGAGATGGTCTATTATGCGACCGGGGGTTCCCACAACAATATGTACACCCTTTTTCAAGCGCCTTAATTGCTGATCTATTGATTGGCCACCATAGATCGGTATGGTTCTGATTTGTTTTTCTCCGCGAAGAGAATGAATTTCCTCAGAAACTTGATTTGCCAGTTCTCTGGTAGGTGTCAGGATCAGTGCCTGTACTCCCGTTTTATCAGGATCGATAAGGTCAAGAATTGGTAAACCAAAAGCGGCTGTTTTACCGGTTCCCGTTTGTGCCTGGGCAATAACGTTTTTATCATTTTTCAACATGACCGGAATAGTCATGGCTTGAATGGCTGTGGGTTCTTCAAAACCTTTTGTACGGATCGCGCTCAGGCTATTATTAGAAAGTCCGAGGTCGGAAAATTTGAGTATGTCTGTCATTTTTGTCTCTTTTCATTAAATAAAACCATCCGGTTGCCCGAATGAGCGAACATACAGCACAATCCCTCAAAAAGATAATAAAATATTATTTTTCTTCCCTAAAGCCAAAGGAAGCATAAATACGTCGCATCTATTTATATATCAAGGATTTATATTATTTCTGTAAATTATAATATGAAAAATATCCTAAGTTATTTCATGTAAAAATAAACTATGACCATCTCATCGTTATCTTTTGCAACCCAATGTGAAATATTCAGGCTTGATGCTTTATCGATCAGAGGTGCCGGGATAAAGGGTGCGATCACTTTATAGATAGAATTTGTCTCTATTTTACCCAAATCGCTCATTGCCTGGTTTACCGGTTGTTCTCCATCCGCCAGCATATTGCGGATATCGAATTCCGTTGTGGCGAAGGCAGGGTCCTTTTCGTCTACCACCACATAGGTGATCAAGGATACCAGTGGGTTGAAATCAATGCCTTGCGCCATGAGGGCTTCATCCAAAACAGATTCGATCATGTACCCGATTTGTCC
>JAYEJI010000193.1:0-1500 GCA_034660515.1 Fidelibacterota bacterium | reverse complement strand
ACTGTCATCCTGCCTGTGCCGGTGAATATCGGTAATCCGTCAACTGACGGAGAAGGATCTCTTTGTTGTCATGATTTTCAGTAGATATTAATGCTTGCAAAGAAGAAGGGCTCGACATGTCGAGCCCCCACATCTTTAAAAATATTTATGCATCATACTTTACGTTTCGTGTCTTACGTATTACGCACGAGTCACGAGTTACGCGTCACGAGTTACGATCTTATTATTTCATTAGAACAATTTTCCTGCTCTTTACAAATCCCCCTGCTCTCATTACGGCGATATACATCCCACTCGGCATTCCTGATGCATCCCAGGTAAGATCATAATCACCGGCTTCCAGATAAGCATTTACTAACTGCTCAACCAAAATTCCTTGCGTATTATAAATATTGACCACTGCATTACTGCCTACTGCATAGTGCATACTGATTACTACCCTTGGGTTAAAGGGATTCGGATAGACTTTTCCTAAAATGAGATCACTGAAAACGATCTTTTTATTTATGCCCAGATGAACGGAGGCTTGTTCAGACTCAATTCCTCCCCAGCTCACATCACAGATCTTGTATTCATAAACTTTTTCGACTTCGACATCTGCGTCGTAATAAGTGTATACATGAGGATCTGTACAGTTGCCATGACCGGAAATATTTGCAATGAGTTGACTATCGCGGTAAAGGTTGAAATGGGAATTTTCGCTTTCCGTTTCGCTTCTCCAGGACAACTCGATCCCCTCTTCTTTTTGTCTCGCATGAAAATAGCTTAATTCAATGGGGCTGGCTGGTTCAGTGCCGGATTGTCCATCCTCTGAAGTAACTGTAAAATAAGCTTTAAAAGGTAAACTGTCGGGAAGGATATATTCGACCGTCACCGTATCGCCAGTCGCTCTTACAACTGTTGTATTTTGAGCGAATTCCAATATATAAGCACCGCTATCAAGAGGAAGTTCAAAAAGAGTGACATCATCCAAAGAAAATGATCCCTGCCAAATCCCCTGCCAATCCGAATACTGACCATTAAATTCCGGGAATAATTCATTCCAGGCAGGTATCGGATCGGTCATCGGGTAATAACGATAAAAATAATTAAAATCTATGATCAAATCATTTTCGTCAATATAAACGCTTATCCCATCGTGAAGTATCCATAGTTGTGTCAGCGAGTCAAAGGTACCGATATCTTGTTCCGAAAAGTTATTGCCGCTCTCACTTATTCCCCAAAATCCGGAAAAGGTATCAAGTCCTACACCATAAAAGATAGAACGAGATGAAAACTCAATGGGTGTTGCCCCCGGAACACCAAACTTCATTAAAATGATCAGTAAAAGAATAGCTTTTTTCATCGTAACCCCCTCGATTTTCTAAACCATTTTAGACAAATTTACGAAGGATTTCAACTATGAAATTCGCATTTCCCGAATGTGTGATATGTAACACAGAAGAGGTTTGGGGTTTGGGGTTTGAGGTTTGGGGTTTGGGGTTTGGGGTTTGAGGTTTG
>JAYEJI010000192.1:0-1531 GCA_034660515.1 Fidelibacterota bacterium | reverse complement strand
ATCAACGGTTTAACAAGGGTATAAAGGGTAAAAAAATGTCAATATTTAATATTGGCATAACTACCTGTAAAACAATGAATAATTGCCAAAAAAGGGACGATTTACCACACCAGTTCCGGTTGACCCCTAGTTATGACCAAAGCGAACGGAATTATCCTTTAAATACAATGAGTTAAAAGCTAGTTATTGTATATACTACAAATTATTAGAAAATTCAGCGAGTTACATATGTATCAATGTGCAAGATACTCATAACTCCTTGAAATTATATATTTAAAATGTAAATATTTCAGTGTATACAATAATTAGGTTATATACAGAAAATTGGGTATCAAATGTCACTCTGTAAAAATAGTGAATATCAGTAACTTATTGATATCACAGGATATCGTTATTTGACAGCATATTGCAAAGTGATTTTCAAAGAAAAAAACTTCATTTTTGCGTCCTGCAACTTATTGATTCCATAGTATTTTTTTAATTGCCCGGACTTATTGAGAAGTTACTAATACTGTCCCTTACTTACTGAAATTTAAAGCTTTTTTACCAAAAAGTCGAAATAAGTAGGAAAGTCAGGTTAAGGGATCATAACCGGATCATTCTGGACATTCCTCCTCACACTTTTCCATGCATTCATCATAGTTCTGTTTTGCCAGAAGCTCACAAGCCTCAAAAGTATTCCTTGCTCTTCTAAAAACTTCACTTGTAACCCTTCCACCAACGCCTTCTCTGCAGATCACATCAGCTCGGATATATTGTTCGTGACATCTAAGTGAATCCATAAAATACGAAAAGTTACATTGAAAAGTACACCAACTCTGACCTGAAGGATCTACTTGATTGACCGGATCATTTAGGCAATACGTATAGAAATTAATCCCTCCTTGAAATCTTATAGAATCAGCGGTAATAAACCGTCCAATACCCAGATCATAATAACGCATTCTATAATACATCAATCCCGACTCATTATCAAGAACCCTTCCAGTAAATCCATATAGATTCACAACCAGTTCAGTCTTACTGAAAACACTCCCAAACGCATCATATTTATAATTATTAACCGTAGTCTCGCTACTATCGCTCAAAGATGTAATACTTCCCAGAGCATCTTTGAAATAATAATAGCTATCTCCACCCCTTCTCATAGATATTACTTCATCCACATCAGGCCCGTGCGTATATCCTGCAACCAAAGTCCCGCTGCCATCGTATTCCGCAATCACATCAGGCAACATCTTAATCAGATCATAAACAAACCATGTCACTGTGCCATTCACATCCTTCTTGATCCTGTTCCCAAAGGGATCATATCGATATTCGCTGTAAGTCCCATCAGGATAATCGATCCTTTTTAGCTTATTTTTGTAATCGTACTGGTAGCTGGTAAGCTGAGATAGAGCGGTATCGGTCTTGGAGATCATATTTCCATTTGCATCATAGGTGTAGCTGAGACCATTGTAGCTTGTTAACCTGTTATTGCCGTCATAGGTCCAATCATTGTGATCTGTCGAGGTCAGCCTGTTATGGA
>JAYEJI010000191.1:0-24199 GCA_034660515.1 Fidelibacterota bacterium | reverse complement strand
CAAACATGAAAAAGATATTAGTTGTAGCGCTAACGGTAATTGTGAGCGTAAGCTTTCTTTTTGCACAGACAACTATGAATACCAATTTGAGATCAGCGACATTTGACGGTAGTGAAACCGGTTACGGTGTTTTACCTTCAACGGATCCTTATCTTGGAACGATCACAGTCAGTGACGGACTTCCAGCTACTATGGTCGACTGGGTGCTTGTAGAACTTCGTGCCACAACAAGTGGTGCTACGGTTGCACAAGCGGTCGGTTGTTTATTATCTGATGGTAGTGTTACCGATACGACCGGTACAAGCGGATTAGCTTTTACAGGATTGGAATCGAGTACTTCATATTATGTTGTTGTAAAACACAGAAATCACCTTGCTGTTATGAGCAATGCCGCTGTATCCATTGATGAGGGAAACAGTACAACAGAGCATGATTTTACTGTGAGTGGAGCTGCATATGGTGGCAACACGTTGGCAGTAAAACAAGTTGGATCTGATTACGCTATGATAGCTGGAGACGGTGATGGCAACGAGCAAATACAAACTACGGATAAGAGCAATACTTGGGTTGGCCAGACCGGACAATCCGGATATAAAGCGGCTGATTATGATATGAACGGTTTTGTGCAGACAAATGACAAGAGTGCTTTTTATCAGAATAATGTCGGAAAAGCATCACAAGTACCGGCTCAATAGGATATCTTGATGTACCGAGAATTTATATAGTTTAAGCACTTCATGAAGTGCTTTTAGCATATTATTAAGAGTCGTAGAGAACAAAGATTCAGAGATCAGAGATGTATCTTAGGATACAAGAGAGAAAGAGAACGGAGAGAATAGAAATGAAGAAAACATTGATACTACTTATGACGATGTTTGTCGGCTTAATGGCTGCTACGACTTCAGGTGTCGTGCATTTCGTCTATGAAAACGGTGTTGTAACAACTTCAGGTGATGATACTTTTTACGAATTTGATATTCAGGCATATGTGACCGGGACAACAAATTCCGATGATCTTTTATTTGGCAGTGCAAATGTTTATGTTGAATATGATACTGGATTATTTGGAAATACAATTTCAGGGACCTCCAGTCTTGAGTTTGAAAAGATCGGATTGCTTGCAACTGAAATTGCACCCGGATTTGCAGCATACAATGTCTATGACTCCCAAAATACATTTCCAGATGTTTTTGCTTTGACATTTGAAGCGGGGTTCCCGGATTATCCAAGTTATTATCAACAGATCTCAAATGATTCTGAAAATCCATCTGATCTTTTTCATATAAAGATGAAAGCTATTGCTTCAGGGAGCGGTGAAGTTTCTTTTCCCTATGCTCGTATCAATGATGCAGGTGCTCAATTTTGGACTCTGGCCAACTTGCAATATACAGGACCTGCAGATTTCAGTGAATCTGTAGAACCTGTTTATATTGAAGGTCCCGTAACTGGTGAAACTTATACTTCAATTGAACTTGATTACTTTGAAGTTGCAAGTAAAGGTGGCAAAGTTCGTTTAAGATGGAGAACACAGAGTGAAACAGAAAATCTGGGCTTTATCGTAAAGAGAGCTTTGGTATTAGGCGAATACTTTGGTGCATTTGAAGAAATAGACAGTTATCATACAAATGATGGATTGCTTGGTGCCGGTACCACAAGTAAAAAAACCGACTACATGTATTGGGATAAAGAAGTCAGGCCCGGTATTACTTATGCTTATGTCTTACAGGATATAGACGAAAGTGGCCACATCCGTGAATGTGAACCGGTTATAGTACATATCAAAGAATCTAAAGTTATTTCAACCGATAAATATACTTTCTCATCCAGCTATCCGAATCCATTTAACCCTGCATTTGTTGTTCCTTTTGAACTATATAAGTCAACAGCGGTTGATATAAAACTTTATGATATTTCAGGTCGAATGGTTAAGATCGTAGCCGATAAAGAATTTTCAGCCGGAACCTATAAACTCGTAGTTGATGGCTATGATCTCAGTTCAGGCGTATATCTGTTGAAGATCCAGGTTGACAATATTGTAAATACCCAGAAAATGCTTCTGGTGAAATAAGAAAATAATAGTTCACGAAACTCCGGTTGTGTGAACGACTTGAAATAAATAAGGATTTATTCCTTAAGATTATTGAAAAATCACCCTTGGGTGTTTGGTATAACTCAGAGAGAGTACCTTCTTGTAAATTGTGGTTTAACCATGGTATACAAAAAGATACCCTCCCTGTAAAAAAAAGAAGAGCAATGCTCTTGGAGAGAAATGAAAAAATTCTTAATGACATTGTTGTTAGTCTTTATGATAGTGTCTGTGATTTCCGCGGCGACCGGAACGGTTACATTATATTATGATAATGGCACGGTTTCATATACCGATACACAAACATTCTATGAGTTTGATGTATTGGCGTACATATCCAGTGGAAACGATACGGCAAAATTTCAGGAAGGACAGATCTATGTCGAGTATGATACGACGATCTATGGATCAAGTGTTGTTGCCAATAACAAATTAACAAGTATTACTTTAAAAGGTCCTCTATCGGCAATGGCCGGACCTGTTGCCCTTTATGCTTTTGCCAATAATGGTGCCGATACCTATGCGGATGCATTTTCACTGACTTTTGAAGGTACCAATTTATCTAATAAAGATCTGTATGGTTCCGATACTTACATATCAAATTCATCAGGCGCTCTTGATACACTGATGACAATTAAGTTGGAAGTTGCAGCTTCGGGTACATCTGTTGTTGATTGGCCAAGCAGTGTAACGGGTATCAATAGCCTTTTCCGTGAACTGGAAGATGGTACTACCTATGAAGCACTTTCAATAACAAATGCAACTGAAACTACCGCCATAGTATACTCAAACACCGGCGATCCTGCTCTTCCCATTACCTTAAAAGAAATATCAGCTCAATATGAAGATGCAAAAGTGGTTTTAGCTTGGGTAACCGAGAGTGAAGTTCAAAACTTAGGTTACGTTATTAAGCGAGCAATTCGTTATTCTGATGATGATATCAGTCCTTATGAAGTTATTGCATCCTACCAAACGGATGATAATTTATTGGGAGCAGGTACCACAGCTGAACAAAATTCATATGTCTTCTATGATACAGCTGTAAAACCCGGTATTAATTATTCTTATATTCTTGAAGATGTTGACTATAATGGAAATACGGTTGAACATGGCCCGGTAGCCATTACAATTCCTGAGAATCTGGTATATGCAAATGAAGATTTTGAGCTGGGGTTAAATTATCCGAACCCGTTTAATCCGAGTTTTACTGTCCCATTTGAACTAAAGAAAACAATGGATGTCAGTATCAACATGTATAATATTACCGGCAGACAGGTCATGACAATAGTAAATGGTTCCTTTACACCACGCCAATATCAATTCCGTGTTAATGCTTCTGACTTGAACAGTGGTATTTACTTTGTAAGAACTGTTATTGGTAATGAAGTCTTTACACAGAAAATGACTCTTTTAAAATAAAAAGAGATACCATATAAATTAAAAAGCCCGTTCTAAACGGGCTTTTTCTTTATTTGTATAAAATATTATCGGATCAACTTTGAATTATCCAGATAGTCATCATCGTTACCATAGATGAATAATACCGAACCTTCTTTTATCTTTTCAATAATATCTTGAGTCAAGTTCGGAGGAAGAGCCGGACAACCCCAACTTCTACCAAGCCGATCATTTTCCTTGATAAAGCTTTTGCTTACATAATCAGCTGAATGGATCACGATATATCTTTTTCTTGCGCGATGATTAAAACCCCGTTCCAGACCGTCAAGCTTTAAAGATACACCATGTTTGCCTTCATAAGTTTCCGCTGTCAGGTAAAAGCCCAATGAGCTTTGTCTGCTGCCTTCTTTGTTGGAGAATTTGATGGCCAGGTTTTCACCGGTATTGACCCCATGAGAAGTATAGGTGTACTGTAATAAGGTCTTATTTGCCAGATCGATCAGATAAAAGCGTTTATCTGTTGAGGGCTTTGAAAAGTCGATTATGCTGATCACAGAATCGTTCTGAGGCATGATCTTTGAATAACCTGTCATTGCCATCCTGAAAATATCTTTCTTCATAACGGGTTCCAGACCGGTTTCATTGTAGACCTTGTCTATTTCAGGTAAAGGCATTGGAGTTTTATTATAATACATTGTAGAGCATCCTAAAAATAAGATTATGATCAATATAAATAATATAAGTCGTCTCATGGCTTGTTCCTTAATTATTTCTGATCATTTGAAGCAAGCCGTTCTCAATGATCAGACGTTGGGCAGCATCACCGAGAGGATTAAACACGTATGTTTTATTTCCGGCTTTTATTTTAGCTTTTTTGAGATCAACAAACAGTTCAATATTAGTATTTATTGTCAAAGCACTTTCGGTGAAGGTACTTTTAAGATCATTGATCAGATCGGCACATTCAATCACAATGAAACCATTATTCAGGGCATTTCTTTTATATGTTTCACTAAAAGAACCCGCAATGACCATTTGAATACCCTTATGCTTAAAAGCTGTTGCAGCTTGTTCACGAGAACTACCTGTTCCAAAATTATATCCACCAGCCAGAATATCTCCGTTTTTAGCTATCTTTACGAATTCAGGATCATAATTTTCCATTACGACCTCTGCTTGTTGTTCAGCGGTCATTGTATCAATGTAGGTATATTTACCCGGATATATTCCATCAGTATTCATATTATCTTGAGGGCAGAAGATAAGATTTCCGGAAATTTCTTCAGGGAAGCCTTGACGAATACTGGTTGTTATTTGTCGCTCTGCTTTTGGTGATTCCTCAATACTATATATAGGATCATGAGCAGCAATATCATCGGCAATGATATATCCTTCAACAGCTGACATTGCAACGGTTAGGGGTGACCCAAGGTAGGCTTCGGAGCTTTTTGAGCCCATACGACCTTTAAAATTACGATTTGTAGCGGATATAGCAACCTCATCATCATTAAGGAGACCTTTTCCAAGACCAATACACATACCACAACCCGGGGGTAATTCAATGGCTCCGGCTTCCAGCAGGTTTTGCCACAATCCTTCTTTTTCAAGTTTATTTTGGATCTCTTTGGATGCGCATCCCACATAAAATTCAACACCTTCAGCAACTTTTTTCCCTTTAATATATTCAGCAGCTATGAGCATATCTTCATATCGGCCATTTACACAGGAAACCAGATATGCTTTGTTAATGGGAATATGTTTTTTATTCATATCTGAAGCGGAATACATAAGTTTTACGCCATGAGGACCTGAAACGATCGATGATATGGTACTTACATCCAGATGGACAACTTTTGCATAATAAGCATCAGGATCTGCAGATAAAGGATTATCCTTAAGATCCTTAATGGTAATATCATTTATACGAGGATGAATATCTTGACCTTTGTCTGAGGCAACTCCCATCAATCCTCGTTGTTTTATTACTTCATTTCTTTTTTCGTACCATGCCAGAGTAAAATCATCTACAGGGAAAATACCGGCTAATGCACCCCATTCAGTGGTCATATTTGCTATGGTTAGTCTTTGTTCAATACTTATATGTTCAAGTGCTTCACCTTTAAATTCAAGGGCATAATTTAATACTTCATCATTAGAGAAAAGTCCACATAATGCCAAAGCTATATCTTTACCGGATACAGCAGGGGACAGCTTTCCAGTTAAAACGACTTTTGCTATCGGGGGTATTTGCCACCAGGTTTCACCTGTAACCCAAAGTCCTGCAGCATCCGTACGAACAATAGGAGTACCTAAGCAACCTAATCCCCCATACATATTTGAATGACTGTCTGATGCCACTGCCAAAGTATTGGGAAAGGCATAGCCTTCATCACACATGATCTGATGACCAATACCGGTTTTAGCGGGATAAAAATCAATCCCGTATTTATCGGCAAAAGCCTCGATTTTTGCGTATTTGGCGAGATTTTTTTCATCAGTACTTTGGACATTATGATCCAAAGCAAATACAGGTTGACGAGGGTCATTTACGGTCATTTTTCCAATTTCATTGAACTTGGGAATGACTGCGCCCGTATTGTCATGTGTAAGAACATGTTTGGGTCGGATCATCACATAATCACCGCTGTGAACGGTTCCTTCATGCTGAACGACAAATCGTTGCACAATCTTCTCAATTAGGGTCTGTTGCATGCTTAATCTCCATGTTTGATTTAAATGAAAATAGTAAAATCTTAGAATAAAATCTATATAAAAAAGAACAGTCCCGATTATTCGGGACTGTTGTGAGTGTGGAAGGATTCGAACCTTCGACCAACGGCTTAAAAGGCCGCTGCTCTACCGACTGAGCTACACACCCGTCAAAAAAGCTAAAAAGTATAAGTAAAAAACAAAGCGAAAGCAAATAAAATATTGAAAAAAATCAGTTCATAAGAATATAAATATATCAAGGGAATAATATCAATTAATTGGATATCTTTGGATATCGAAAATTCCAAAATCTTTGTTGTTTTCGGCTTTTTATTGTATCTTTTCAGATGAATATTCAAGTAGCTCCTAAGGTCAAATGTATAATGGGAATGATTTACTCATCAGATAGCGATCTTGATCTATGCTTATTTCATCTTGAAAAAGTTTTTGGATCAATAGATCTGAAAAGTAATGAATATTTTTTTAATGTAACCGATTACTATGAAGATGAGATGGGTAAAGAATTAAAAAGAAAATTCGTATCTTTCAGAAAATTAATAGAAGCTCAACAACTTTCTGAGATCAAAAGACTATCCAATATTATTGAAATTGAGTATTCAAATCAAAAAAAACGAAGTATCAATTTGGATCCGGGATATTTGGATATGGATAAATTCGTTCTTGCTTCAGCGAAGTACGGACGACAAAAGATATATTTGGATAAAGGGATCTATGCTGATCCAACCTTGTACTTTTTTAAAAGAGAATTTCATGCTTACTCCTGGAGTTTTCCCGATTTCAGTAGTGGTATATACAATGAATATTTCATAAAAGTTCGTCAACAATACAAGGCACAGATCAAAGATCTATGATCGTTCTCAATATCTTATTAGGGCTGCTATTATTCATATTGTTCTTTATGGCAATGATGGTTTTTATACCTTTAAAAATGTATACAAAAGGTACTTACTGGGATAAGAATCCAACCGGTCAGATGGAAGTCTATTGGGTAAAATATTTTCTTGGTGCGAGATTAAGGATCAGAGATCTTGATCGTATACATATCCTGATATGGTTTTTAGGAATTCCAATTCCCTTAAGATTACCCCTAAAGCCAAAAAAAGGAACTGAAGACGTGGAGCAAAAAGATAATAAGAAGACAGAAAAGGATGAAGAAAAACCAGAGGATCCGATAAAAGTTGAAGATAAGGAAGAAGATAAAAAAGGATTAAAAGAAAAAATAAGCGAAATTATCAATGCAAAGGATACCGTAAAGGATCTATGGGAAAAATATAAGGAATATATCAAAAAATTATTTGTGAGCTACATCACATTTTCATTTGAATATATTGATGCTGAACTTGGCTTAAAAGACCCTGCTCAAACAGGTATGGCAGCCGGAATAGTATATTCCGCCTTGTCAATAAAACCTTTGGAAAATATTAAGATCAGTTGGGATTACGCGAAACCGAATTTCAATATTTCTGCCGGGATAAAAATGACTATGAACTTGTATGGGATTCTTCGTACATTATTAAGCCTTTATTTAAGATATAAAAAGGATAAGAAAAATGAAGTTCAATGAAACTCTTGCTACTTTGCTTGATAAATTTAAGATCTTGGCTAAAACTGAAACGGTCGTAGGCGATCCTATCGTGGTTCAGGATACCACACTGATCCCGATCTCAAAGATCAGTATCGGATTTGCAATCGGTGGCGGAGAACATGGAACAGATGATAAAAAAAGTGCAGGTGATGGTACCGGTGGAGGGATATCTGTAACCCCCATAGCGGTTGTTATTGTCAAAGAGGGCAAGGATTCAAAACTTCTTTGGTTGGAAAAGGGAGACGGCCCCGTCAATAAATTGCTTGATCTTGTACCCGAAATACTAGATAGGATAGCACCTGAGAATAAGTAAGGGACGAAATTAATGCATCAGATATTAGAAGAAATTCCATTGTTTGATGGTATCAAACCAAGTGTTTTAAAAACAATTTCCCAATACACCAGTATTAAGAAGTATAAGCGCAATCAGGTAATCATCTGTGAAGGTGATATTAACGAACATTTTTACATTATTAAAAAGGGTGAAGTAAAAGTGTATCGCACAAATAAATCCGGTCAGGATGTCATTTTAGCGCTACTCCAGGAGGGTGAGTTTTTTGGTGAGATGTCCATTCTGGATGAGAATTCAGCTTCAGCAAACGTTGCAACACTACAACCCTGCGAGATACTATGTATTCGTGACAGGCAATTTATTAAAATGATGAATACCGTTCCCAATATGGCGGGACGCCTGTTTTATCACTTAACACAGCGTATTCGTTCTTGTGATGAGAGTATCGAAAATTTGAACAGAGCAAATTCCTTTGAACGAGTTGGGGCTGTATTGGTTCAACTTGCCGAAAGATTGGGATATCGAAAAAGATCATCTGTGATCATTAAAAAGCTCCCTTTTCAACATAATATTGCTTCACTGGCAGGTACTTCAAGAGAAACAGTTTCAAGAACATTTAGCCAGCTAGAGGAAAACGCATATATAAGTAAATCAGGAAGACATCTTGTTATCAACGATTACCCAAGATTTTATGAGGAATTCACTCGATGAAATTATTATATGCCCGTCGAGGTTTTCATTATAATAATTATAAATACTATCTTGAAGATCGTTTTGGAGAACGGGTACAGCGCGTTTCCATAGAAGGTGGTTTTACTTGTCCAAATCGCGATGGTACAAAGGGAAGTGGAGGTTGTATTTATTGCAATTCCAACTCTTTCTCACCGCCTTATTCAGACAGAAAATTTTCAATCCACGAGCAAATTGCCGAAGGAACCCGCTTTCTTCACGGAAGGTTTGGTGCAAACAAATTCATAGCTTATTTTCAAAATTATACCAACACCTATGCACCATTGGAAAAACTTGAGAAAATGTACAAGGAAGCACTTGATCACCCCAAGGTGATTGGCTTGTCAGTTTCTACCCGTCCGGATTGTATTGATGATAATATTCTAGCTTTATTAAAAGATATTTCGCTGGATTATGATGTAAATCTGGAATTGGGACTCGAATCCTTAAGGGATGAATCATTAAAATGGATGAATCGATGTCATGATGTAGAAAGCAGTTTAAATGCTCTTGAGTTGACAGCAAAATACGGACTTGACGTTACAGCACACATGATACTTGGTTTGCCCACGGAAAGTAAAGACGATATATTAAAAATGGCCAAGGAATTAAATGCACTTCCTTTAAAATTCCTTAAACTCCATCACTTACAAATTATAAAAGATACCAAATTGGCTTTAGAGTTTGAGAAGAATCCCTTTCCTTTGTTCGATTATCATGGATATGTAGAATTTATAGCCGAATATATTCGTTTATTGAGGCCTGAATTGATCCTCCAACGGGTGATCACTTCATCACCTGATGATTGCCTTATTGCACCCAAGTGGCCACATACCACGACGGCATTTATTATGGAATTGCAAAAGTATATGAGAGAAAATGGGATTTATCAGGGAGATAGATACAGTAAACGGTAAACAGTAAGCAGAATATGGTCGCGACCGTCCCTTACTTTATTTCATTAACAAACACTTACTTACGGTCTGAAAATTACCTGAAGCATTACTCATTTCGGCTTTAATAAAATAAAGTCCTGATGGTTGATTGGAAGCATCCCAACTCAACTCATACGTCCCTGAATTTTGATCGCCATTAAATAATGTCTCTATCATTTTGCCATTTGTATTATAAACATTGATATTAATTAAGCTGACAATTGATAGTTGATAGCTGACAGCTAATTTAGGATTAAAAGGATTGGGGTAAATTGAGAGAAGAAAAGGATCGTCCGGTAATATTTTTTCAATTGAAGTTTCAATATCCTCGACTTGGATGGAAGCATCCACACTGGTATTAGCAGGAACATCCACATTGGCATAGACAATTTTCGGACTACTTAGAGAATCGACTTGCCATAGAGTTGCATTAGTTAAGGATGTAATCTTTTTGCCTTCTTCGAGATGAAATTTTACAAGGCAATTTTCAAAATCAACATTGGAATTATTGCTTATTCTGACCAATGAATGGTCAGTATTCACAGTTTTTATTAATGTCTCACCGGAATAACCGGCTTGAATAGCTCTGTTAAAAGTGATCTCGTTATTTACAATCTTTACGATCCTGTACCATCGGGCGCCACTACATGTAGCAGCGGTACTGATATCGTACGGAAGTGTAGCATCTTCGTTATTACTGTGAACATGTCCCCAGAATGTGGCATCAACACCCAAAGCCGATAAGTCTAATTCATGCTTAAAATCATAATGATAAAATAGAACTTTTAGATCAGCATCCGCATGTTCGGCTAAATCGTTGCTTAGCCATCCCAATTGTGATGAAATGAAACTATCATCTCCATATACATCATAACGCCATTTATCGTAATTATCATATGCCTCAAGTCCTATAAAGTGAGCATTCCCGTAATCAAAAGAGTAATTTTGCGTAGTTGTTGCTGTGGTGCTTATACTGCTTAAATATTTCCATCCAAAGTATTTCCACCAAGTACGTCTCGCTGTGCCATCTGGAGCAGGTGTGGAAATCCATCCGCCAAGATCATGGTTCCCGGCTACCAGAAATAGAGGTACATCCAATTCATGAAGTAATTTTTTTCCACGGGAGAACGAGGGAATACCAAGTTCTTCAATTTCACCGTCATTGATAAAATCACCGGTATGAAGTACAAAATCAGGATTGATAATATTGATATCATTGATCACTTCGCGAAAGTCTTGAATTTCTGTAGTATCTGTGTCGACACCATCATCACCCCAATAAAGACGTGAAGGTAAATGGGTATCGGTCACATGAATGAAAGAAAAACTGTCTTTATATTCAGGGATAACATATAAGGCCTGCTCGGAGATATCCAAGCTATCCGAACCTGTGCACGTGATTTTCAGATCATACAAGCCATAGAACATGGTTGAAGGCAAATAAACTTCAAGTGTACGTAATCCAAAAGGAGAAATCACAGTGCTTTCTATAAAAGCAAGCTCATATTCATTTCCATTAAATAGTAATGAAAGTGATTGAACGAACTCTGATATCGGTAATTCAATTTCAACTTTGAATGTATCTCCGGGAAGAGCCATGGTTGGTATATTAATTAGAGGGGCTTGAATGATAGTGAGTGTATCTTGTTTATATATGGGTGGCGCTACTATATCCATAGAAAAGTTAAGTTCGTGTGCTTCATCAGTTGCAATACTTATACTTTGTTCTTTAGTTTGACCACCTGTTATGACTTTACATATCCAGTTACCTGTTTCCAAACGTGAATTTAGTAATCCCAGATTATTGGTATAGCCTTCAAGTGTTGAACCGGATTCCATTTCTTTAATATAATTGATATGTGCATTATTTACAGCAATACTTTCTTGGGTAACGGAGACCGTAACTTGCCCGGTCGGAAGATCTCTTATATCAAGAAATGTATTATATATTCCGGCAAGATCCTCAGCAACGATAAAATATCGCGAAACGCTTGCAGAATCCCCTGGAAGTATATCGGTTTCTTCTAATGTTGCATCACTCCAGTAACCGCCATGAATAGCTTCAAAATTCTCATGGGCCGTGTAACCGTATAGGGTATTAGTTGTTTGGGATGCCAGCCAGCCCGTAGATGAATTTCCGCCTGGAACAAAAGGACCGCTTCCCCATGAAAATGCGTCTCCCATGCCATATGAACTCAGAGTCGAAGTTGATTGGTTATTAAAACGGGTTACGACCTTCATGATCGGAGTATTATCATATAGAATATAATCTGTAGTGATCGTAATATCGGCATTATCCGAATCCACACCCTTAACACGGATATGCGCAGAATCGTAAGGTGCACCGGCCGAAATAATACTTATAGAATTATAATCGCCTTGCCGGGGCCAATCTTTATTTAAATAGAGGTACATCAGATCAAAATCATCAATTCCACCATTCAAAGCAGCATCAATACATAATCCTCCGGTATTGCCCGGATACAGGACATTCGGAATATCAGAAATAATAAAGCTGACGCTATCATTTGAAAGAATATAATCACCAATAACACCAACAGCATGATCTCCTGTTAATAATTGAGTGTCGGAAGTGATCTTTGTGGCTTGAGCCGCCCATGAAATACCAATGATACACAAAAGCAGTAGATACTTCATTATTTTCATTTCAATCCTTCATTTATGAGCTAATATTAGTTATTTGTGGAGCTATTTACAATATTTACCTTTACTTAGAAAAAAATTAACCGGACAAAAAAACGCTCCTGAATTTCAGGAGCGTTTATGATAGTTAATTTATAAGCGCGCTTATTCAGCCAGCTTCTTGTATGTTTTCCAGCGTGCTTTTGCGTATTTCAAGAACTCTGTGCGGAACGCTTCAACGTTTTCAGGGAAAGTTGTTTCCAGAGAGCTGTAACGCTTTTCACCTTTCAGGAAGTCGATCACTTCAAAGTTGGGTTCTTTTGAATCCAGGATGAAGGGATTCTTTTCCTCGAGTGCCAGCATTGGGTTATAACGATAGAGCAGCCAGTAACCGGTTTCGACTGCTTTTTTCTGTTCGATCTGAGCATGACTCATATCAATACCATGATTGATACAAGGTGAGTATGCGATCACGATCGAAGGACCGTCATAAGCTTCTGCTTCCTGGAAGGCTTTGACCAACTGGTTCTTATTTGCACCCATCGCAACAGATGCAACATAAACATACTCATAAATCATGAGCATACGACCGAGATCCTTTTTATTGGTTTTTTTACCCGACTCGGCAAATTTTGCAACAGCACCGAGTGGTGAAGCTTTAGATGCCTGACCACCGGTATTAGAGTAAACCTCAGTATCCAAAACAAGAATGTTAATATTCTTACCTGATGCTAAGGCGTGGTCCAAACCACCGTAACCGATATCGTAAGCCCAACCGTCACCACCAAAAGCCCAAACTGATTTATCTACAAAGTAAGATTGCAATTCAACAACTTTGCGTACATTAGCATCTTTTTTATCTTCTTTTTCAAGAAGAGTTTTGATCCTGACTGAGTTGGCTTTGGCTTCATCTGAAACGTCTTTCCAGTTCTCAAGAGACCAGGTCAGTGCTTCTTTCAGATCAACTGAAATATTTTTGGTAAACAATTTTTTAACAGTTGATCTTAATTGCTTCCGGTTTGCATCAATAGCCAGACGCATACCCAAACCATATTCGGCATTGTCTTCAAAGAGTGAGTTAGCCCATGTGGGGCCATGCCCATCTTTGTTTTTGCAGTAAGGAATGGTCGGGAAGGTACCACCATAAATGGAAGAACAACCGGTTGCATTAGCAATGACCATACGATCACCAAAAAGTTGTGTCGTTAATTTTACATAAGGTGTTTCACCGCAACCGGCACAAGCTCCTGAGAATTCGAACAAGGGTTGTTTAAACTGTGAACCTTTAACACTGAAAAGACGGCCTGAACCGAGTACATCAGTAGGTAGTGCATGGAAGAATGCTTCATTTGCATTTTCACCTGCCTGGCGTTCTTCTTCGATCGGTTTCAGTTCCAGAGCATCAACAGGGCATTCATTGACACAAACGGAACAACCCTGACAATCTTCAACATAAACTTGGATCTTGAATTTCTTATCGGCATCTTTACCTTTTACGTCAAGAACATTAAAGGTTTCAGGTGCTCCTTCAAGATCAGCAGGATCGATCAATTTTGTGCGGATAGCTGCATGCGGGCAAACAAAAGTACATTGATTACACTGAATACATTTATCAGCGATCCAGTGAGGGACCATAGGAGCGACGCCGCGTTTTTCAAGAGCAGCTGTTCCGGTGGGAACATAACCGTCGAACGGCATATCCGAAACCGGGATTTCATCGCCTTTTTCACGCATGATAGGTTCAATGATCTTCTTAGTAAACTCATCGGCATTATCCGGGATAAGTTTTGCCGGTTCTGCAGCAATTTCCGGTAAATTGGCAGGAACAACAATTTCCTGAAGAGCAGCTTCTGTTGCGTCAACCGCTTTCCAGTTCATTTTAACGATTTCCATACCTTTTTTCTTATAGCTCTTTTCAATGGCGTTTTTAATAAGCTGGATAGCTTCTTCTTTTGGAAGTACGCCGGAAATAATAAAGAAAGCAGCCTGCATGACTGTATTGATACGGCCACCGAGTCCAACTTCTTCAGCGATCTTCAGAGCATTTACATTGTAAACTTTAACTTTTTTTTCAATGATCTCTTTCTGCATGTCTTTGGTGAAGTGAGAAAATACTTCATCAGCTTTCCAGTTGGAGTTCTGCAAGAAGACACCATTTTCCTTAATACCTTCAAGAATATCATAACGGCCGACAAATGCCTGATTATGATTTGCGATGAAATTCGCATGCTCTACCAGATATTCAGATTGAATAGGGGATGTTCCGAAGCGCAGATGAGAGCGGGTAATACCACCGGATTTCTTTGAATCATACTGAAAATAACCCTGTGCGAACATGTCAGTATTATCACCAATGATCTTAATTGAGTTCTTGTTGGCACCAACTGTACCATCCGAACCCAAGCCCCAGAATTTAGCTGAGAAAGTGCCTTCCGGAAGAGTGTTGAGATTTTCTTTGATCTTAAGAGATTTAAAGGAAACATCATCATTGATACCAACAGTGAAACCATGTGTAGCTGCTCCGTCAAGATGATCGTAAACGGCTTTGATCATGGAGGGTGTAAATTCTTTAGAAGAAAGTCCATAGCGGCCACCGATCACAGAAATATCTTTATCTTTCAGTGCAGTAACAACATCCAGGTACATAGGTTCACCGAGTGAGCCGGGTTCTTTTGTGCGATCCAAAACAACGATCTTCTTAGCGCTTTCCGGAATAGCTGAAATAAAAGCTTCAGCTGAGAAGGGACGATAAACACGGACTTTGATCAACCCGAGTTTTTCGCCGTTGGCATTCAGGTGATTGATCGTTTCTTCAATGGTATCACAAGCTGAGCCCATTGCGATGATAACCTTTTCAGCATCAGGAGCACCAAAGTAATCGAAGAGATGATATTGACGACCGATTACCTTTGATACCTTATCCATGTATTCCTGAATAATGGCAGGAGTTTCATCGTACATCAGGTTTGTTGTTTCGCGGCCTTGGAAATAAACATCCGGATTCTGAGCACCGACTTTAAGACGAGGATTTTCTGGGCTCATTGCATTGGCGCGGAATTCTTCAACATATTTTTCTTCCAGAAGACTTTTCATTGTATCATAGTCGATCATTTCTGTTTTTTGGATCTCATGGGAGTTACGGAAACCGTCAAAGAAATTCAAAAAAGGAATTTTTGACTTTAAAGTTGCAAGATGAGAAACAATGGCCAGATCCATAATTTCCTGAATATTAGAAGCAGCTACCAAGGCAAAACCGGTATTCCGTGCTGACATAACATCGGAATGGTCACCGAAAATAGATAAAGATTGAGTTGCAAGAGAACGGGCGGAAACATGAAAAACTGTGGGTAACATTTCACCGGCTATCTTATGCATGTTGGGTAACATCAGCATCAAACCTTGTGATGCAGTAAAAGTAGTCGTAAAAGCACCTGCTGAAAGTGAACCGTGAACGGCACCTGCGGCACCGGCCTCTGATTGCATTTCAATAATATCTAAGACTTCACCAAAAATATTCTTACGACTATTTGCCGCCCATAGATCGGCATATTGCCCCATGTCTGAAGATGGTGTGATCGGGTAGATCGCAGCAACATCACTAAATGCATATGCAACATACGCAGCAGCGGTGTTTCCATCGATTGTCTGTTTTTTGAATTTACTCATTTTAGCTCCTAATATATTTGGATTTTAATTGTATCCGACAATTTGAAAGTTACAATGAAAATGACATGAGATAAAGTAAATTTTATACAAAATATTCGTTTCAGATATTTAATTAAATTATAAGTGATCAGTTGTTTTGAAAATGCCGGATCATTTAATGATTTGAGGCCAATTTGAAAAGTAACTATATTAAATGAAAATTTAAAAAATAAATGTATTTACCATAATATGTGTCCAACAGCACAATTAAATAAAAATTTAAATTTTATTTATATATTTTTTGTATCAATATGAAAATTATGTAAATTGAGATCATGGCTAAACACAAAGATCAATTCAAATGCTCAGCCTGTGATGGCTTGACAGCTAAATGGCAGGGACAATGTCCTCATTGTGAAGAATGGAATACTCTGGAAGCTTATGAACAGGTCGTAACGTCTTCTAAACGAGTTAAAGCCGCGGGTTCGCCTCCGCCTTTTTATTCATTATCTAATCCTTCTGAACCTTCACGCTATGCCAGCGGGATCGAGGAATTCGATCGCGTGGTGGGTGGCGGACTGATGGAAGGCAGTATTGTGCTCCTCGGTGGTGATCCGGGAATAGGGAAGTCTACACTTGCATTGCAATTATGTAAAGAATATGTCGAAAAAAATATCAAGGTCTGCTATTTCTCGGGGGAAGAATCTGTTGGACAACTGGCCCTTAGAGCAAAACGACTTGGATTGCAGAATGATGAACTAAAGATCAGCAACGAAGTTGAATTAAGCAGAGTCATGGCCGGACTTGAATCCGAGAAACCTCAAGTGGCTATCATTGACTCAATTCAAACGAGTTATTCCCCGAATCTTGATTCACTGCCCGGATCGATCAATCAGGTCCGCGAATGCGCCTCTGAACTTATGGCCTTAGGTAAAAAGGACAACATTACCATAATATTAATAGGCCATATCACAAAAAGCGGTGTGATCGCAGGTCCCAAGCTTCTGGAACACATCGTTGATACGGTTCTCTATCTTGAAGGGGATAAGCAACATTATTTTCGCATCCTGCGTTCTGTAAAGAACCGCTTTGGTGCCACGCACGAGATAGGCATCTTTGAAATGAAAAAGGAAGGCCTGATCGGTATTGCTAATCCCGGGGATATGTTCTTAAGTGAGCGAAAAAAAGGCGCAACGGGTTCGGTTGTAACATGTGGCATGGAAGGCAGTCGGCCTTTGCTGGTCGAGATCCAGGCCTTGGCTGCGCGGGCAGCCTATGGAACACCGCAACGTCATGCTTCCGGAATAGATCAAAAAAGACTACAACTGCTTCTCGCTGTGATCGAACGGCAACTGGATATTCCCGTTTCACAATATGATATATTCGTCAATATTGTAGGGGGTATGACACTGAAAGAACCTGCCATGGATCTGCCCGTGATCGCTGCGATCTATTCTTCGGTTAAAAATATTCCATTCCCGGATAATACGGCCGTCATTGGTGAGGTTGGATTAACCGGAGAAACCCGATCTGTCATGCGAGTAGAACAGCGGGTAAAAGAAGCGGTGAGAATGGGCTTTGATCGATTGATCTTGCCCGCATCCGTGAAAAAGAAATTAGTTAATGGAAAATTTAATGTTAGTTATTTACAAGATATTATGGGATTAATTAGCATAAATTAGGGAATAGGCTGATGGAAGATAATATCGAATTTTATAAAAACATTGGATCGGATATAATAATTTATCATGCTTTATTGGAGTACATAAAATCAGGAGAAGCAATCCCGTATCGTGATATGGGACATCCTGATTTCTCTATGGGTTATAGGAATTATAAAGGGTATAAATATAGCACCCATAAACCTTCAAGTTCACTTTTCAAAGTTGTTCAATATTATTCAGAGCAAGTAAAGGATATTGGTAAATCCTATATTTGGTATAGAGATTTAAGTTCATGGGAAAAGTATTGTCAATTTGTTATTGAACAACATTATATTAAAATTTTTGAAAGGAGAGGAAAAACCCCAAAACATGGTTATGAATATTACATAAGACATTGTGAATGCCCTGCATGTGGAACTAAAAAATATAGTGAATACAGTTCTGGGAATAATAATATTAATATAAAATTTAATGGTAAATATGTTCAAGTCAAATGCAGTAGATGTCACCAATTTAGAATTAATAAAAGTGCATTTCAATATCTAGATACTTATGAGAAAAAAGCTAAACTATCAGTGTTTTTAATGAAAAATGAAAATTATAAGACAATAATTAATAAAAGATTTTTGGACAAACATTCAATTTTATAAAATTAAAATAATTAAAGATATTTGGAATTATCCCTGAAATATTTTCTAATAATAAAATATGGAATAAATAATGAGTGAATCTAAAGAAAAAATTATTGGAGATATTAAATCTGTAGCAAAAAAACTGAATGTAAATAAACTTTCCAGATCTGAATATTTAACACATGGTAAATATTCTTCATATCAACTTTATGATGATGGAAATAGCTGGACAGATTTATGCAAACAAGCTGGTCTGAAAACAAAAGAAAAAGAAATTGTAACCGACAAAAAATATTTTGAAAGATTACGAAATGCATATAATAAACTTGGGCGATATCCCAAAGTAAGTGAAAGAAAAAAATATGGATTAAATATGAGCAAAAGGAGATATGCTACGTTAACCGAGTTTATTAAGGAAGCAGTAAAACAAGGGTATGTTCCTAATCATTTTGAAGATGAGAAATCTCAAAAACAAATTGAAGATGAAAATACAGTAATATCTCTTATCTCTTCAACTGTAATAAATAAATCCCGAGATGTTCCTCCTATTCCGTTTAATACTTCAAGAAAGAAGTGGGAACGTATAAATTTTATTGGTTTCCCCTATGCTCCTCAAGAAGAACAAGGAGTCTTGGCAATATTTGCAATATTGTGTGCAAAAGGTGTTTTGTCTTGGCAAATTCTGGATATTAGTACAAATGGAATTGATTGTACGTGTTATGATGAAAATGAATCTTTAGAAATAATGGTTGAATTGAAATATATATTATCCAAAAGTTCATGGAATCACAATATTGATGATTTAGATTATTTAGTTTGTTGGGAAAGTAGATGGCCTGAATTTCCAAAGCCCGTGATTGAACTTTCAAAATTATTAAAAGTTTAACAATTATATTTTGCATGAAAAATGAAGAATTCTTTAGACATCATCCACAATGATGTCAAAATAAGGGGGAATACCAATGACGAGGACGAAAGAAGGACCGGTACAGCTTATTTTTGAATTAAGAGGTTATCTGGTAATGTTAGCTTCGGATGTTGCAAAAATTTTCGATGTTGAAACGCGACTAATAAATCAGAACATTAAAACAAACAATAAAAATGATCCGCCTCTTTTTCCGGAAAAGTATGCATTTCAATTGAGCGATGAAGAAACGAAAATTTTGAGATCATCCGGAATGATGTCAAAACTTACACGTGGCGGTAGCCGGGCTGCGCCATGGGTAGTAACCCGAAAGGGTGCCATCCGGCTTGCCACAATCATGAAAAGCCCTAAAGCGGTCAAAGCGGCTGATATATTTGTAGATATATTTGATGATGTTATATCGGGTCTCCATCAAAGGAACCATCTGATCAGCGTGCCGAATCCTTCACGTCTATTACCGGATGAATCTAGTGTAAAGCAATTTAATACAATTAGAGAAAAAATTGCTCAGGGTGTTGATGAGCTTCTGAATACGGTAATTAATAAAGAAAAAAATAGGACCGTTAAAGATGAACTGGGTGAGATTGCAGATGATGCTGCTAATTATATAAAAGAGTGGCTAAAAAATAAAAAGTTTACCAACGATAAAATTCAAGCAGAAGCCTTGCTAATCATTGAAAAAACACGGGACATATACGAGCGAAGAAAATCCGAACTTGCTACTGCAGAAATTGAACGAAAAAGTAAATCTTTGGATATAGTCGAAAAACAAATTAAAATTATTGAGCGATTGTTGAAAATGTATAATGAACTTGAACCCAATGCTTTGGTTCAATTGGTTTCAGGATATACCGAAAACAAGATGCTTTCAGAATCAAACAAATTGAAGTAAAAAACTCAAGATCTTTATAAAAACAGCAGTTGGTATTATAAATCCTGCAATTGTGATAATGTAAAAAATGGATAAGAATCCTCATAATTCTGTCACTAATTAAATTGAATCCGGTAATAATGCCCCAAACCCACTAATATTCACCTGATTCTCTAAAAAACTATTGCAAATCCGCCTATTGTTTATATATATTTGGTGCTTTTTTGTAGTCCCGGAAGACATAAACAAAAAAGAATTAGAAAATCTATGAAAAAGGAGCTAAAGTTGAGCACTTTCTCAGCGAAACCAACAGATATCAAACATGATTGGTATGTTATCGATGCCGAAGACGTTGTTCTTGGCCGTCTTGCCTCTCAGGTTGCACAGATTCTGCGTGGTAAACACAAACCTATTTATACTCCGCATATGGATACAGGCGATTTCGTCGTGATCATCAATGCGGAAAAAGTTCGCTTAACCGGCACAAAGGCTGATACTAAAAGCTATTTCCGTCATACGGGATATCCGGGTGGAAAGCGTTTTACATCATATAGAGAAATGATGGAAAAAAAACCTGAACAAATTATCCAAAAAGCTGTCAAGGGCATGGTTCCCCACAACCGTCTTGGTCGTCAGATCATGAAAAAGCTTAAAGTTTATGCGGGACCGGAACATGAACATGCAGCACAGCAACCTAAACCCCTGGTCATTAAATAGGAGTTATCACTATGGCAAACGCAAAACATGAAAACATTATCGTCGGCCGTCGTAAATCCTCCGTAGCTAGAGTGATCGCTCGTCCGGGTAGTGGTAAGATTCTTGTAAACAAACGTGAAATGAATGATTATTTTGGTCGCGAGACCTATTCAATGGTTATTCGTCAGCCGCTCGAACTGACAAAGATGGAAGCAAAGTATGATTTCTTTGTAAATGTACGCGGTGGTGGATTGACAGGTCAGGCCGGAGCTGTTCGCCTCGGTATCAGTCGTTTACTTATCAGTATGCATCCTGAACTTCGTCCTGAATTGAAAGCGGCAGGATTCCTGACACGCGATTCACGTAAAGTCGAACGTAAGAAATATGGTCTTCGCGGTGCTCGCCGTGCATTCCAGTTCTCGAAACGTTAAACCAATTATCGGAGTATTGAATATATGGAAAATATAACCATTGAAAATCTGATCAGTGCCGGTGCGCATTTTGGCCATTTGACCAGCAAATGGAATCCCAAAATGAAAAAATACGTGTTCATGGAAAAGAACGGTATTCATGTCATTGATCTTGAACAAACCTTAAAAACTTTGGAAAAAGCTACAAAATATGTTGGCGATATTGTCCGTAAAGGTGGAGAAATCCTCTTTGTCGGTACTAAAAAACAAGCCAAAAATGTTTTGGAAGACGAAGCTATTCGTTGTGGCGCTCATTACATCACCGAACGTTGGTTGGGTGGTGCATTGACCAACTTTCAGACGATTCGTCGCTCTATTCGTCGCCTTGACCAACTTCAACGTGAAAGCGAAAATGAAGAAGCCTGGAAGAACCTGACCAAGAAAGAGGTCCTGGGTCTTATGCGCGAACGCGAAAAACTTGAATTGTTACATCGCGGTATCCAGAATATGCGTCGTTTACCCGAGGCTATCTTCGTGGTTGATACTATTGAAGAAAAGATCGCTGTACATGAAGCACGCAAACTGGATATTCCTGTCATTGGTGTTCTTGATACGAATGGCGACCCGGATATGGTTGATATTCCTATCCCCGCAAATGATGATTCAATTCGTGCGATCCACTTGATCACCAAAACTATAGCAGATGCGATCATGGAAGCAAAACGCGGTAACAAGAAACAATCGAAAGATGATGTTATTGAAAACAAAGATCTGAAAGTAAAATCTGAAAGCAAAGTAGTTACAAGGAAAAATTAAAATGCAAATTACTGCAGCTATAGTAAAAGAATTACGTGATAAAACCGGCGCCGGCATGATGGACTGTAAAAAGGCCCTCACAGAAACGAACGGCGATATTGATAAAGCGATCGATACTCTTCGCGCCCGCGGTATTGCCAAGGCTGAGAAAAAAGCCGGCCGTGCAGCAAAAGAAGGTATCATTTATTCTTATATTCATCCTACCGGTCAAAACCTTGGTGTTTTGGTTGAGATCAACTGCGAAACTGATTTTGTAGCAGCAACTGACGCTTTCAAATCTTTTGCAAAAGATATCGCTATGCAGATCGCAGCAATGGCTCCCGTAGCCGTCAAACGCGAAGATGTTTCCGCTGAAGTTGTAGAACGCGAAAAAGCGGTTTACAAAGAACAAGTTCTCAACGAAGGCAAACCGGAACACATTGCAGACCGTATTATTACCGGTAAACTGGATAAATTCTTCAAAGAAAATGTTCTTCTTGAACAGGAATACTTTAAAGATACAGATAAAACAGTTGAAACATACTTAAAGGAAACCATCGGCACCTTAGGAGAAAACATTGCCATTGCTCGTTTTGCCCGCTTTAAAGTGGGTGAGGCAGCTAGTAATGACTCTGAAAAATGAAGAGCAACGTGCTGGATGTGCTTACTCAATGAGTTATCATAGAATCCTGCTAAAATTAAGTGGTGAAGTACTTGGCGGCGTCAAAGGACACGGAATAGATCCTGACGCCGCTTCTTATTTTTCCCGGGAAGTTAAACAGATCCGCGATAAAAAGGTCCAGATCGGTATTGTCATTGGCGGCGGAAATATTTTTCGCGGTGCGAAAAATATCACTAGTATTGACCGTGTGACAGGTGATCATATGGGGATGCTTGCTACCGTTATCAATGCTTTGGCCTTACGTGATACTTTTGAAAAAGCAGGTATGAAAAGCCTTGTGATGGTTCCTGAAAATATCTCTGGTCTGGCAGAGGCCTTTGACAGGCAAAAATCTCTTGAGCTGCTTGAAAGCGGTATTATTATTATCTTTGCCGGCGGAACGGGAAATCCTTTCTTTACCACGGATTCTGCCGCTGCCCTACGCGCTTCAGAGATCGATGCCGATATTCTTCTGAAAGGAACAAAAGTTGACGGTGTTTATAGTGCAGATCCAATGGAAGATCCTTCCGCACTGCGTTATGACACAATATCTTATAATGAGGCAATTGATAAAAATCTTCGTATTATGGACATGAGTGCCATGGCACTGTGTCGCGATAATGTGATGCCAATAAAAGTTTTTGATTTTACTAAAGCCGGAGAATTACTCCGCGTTGTTTCCGGACAAGCTGTCGGAACCCTGATCACCGAATAAAATAAGGAGTTAGGCCATGATGAACGAAACATATTCCTATTGTGAAGAACATATGGAAAAATCGATCAATCACCTTGAGCATGAATTCAAGAGTTTACGTACCGGCCGTGCAACCCCCACTTTACTTGAAAGCATAAAAGTAGATTATTATGGGACTTTAACACCTTTGAATCAATGTGCGACCATTTCAGTTCCCGAAGCTCGTTTATTGGTCATTCAACCTTGGGATAAATCATTATTGGCAGCTGCCGAAAAAGCTATTCAGGTTGCAAATCTTGGCTTGAATCCAATTAATGATGGTGTTGTGATCCGTGTTCCCATTCCTGCTATGACAGATGAACGCCGCCAGGAATTGGTAAAGATCGTTCATTCAATGGCAGAAGAAGTTCGTATTGCCGTTCGCAGTATCCGCCGTGAAGCAAATGATCGGATCAAAAAACTGGAAAAAGATAAAGATATCTCCGAAGATAATGCAAAAGATGCTCATGACGAGATCCAAAAGATCACCGATAAATATATCGAGAAGATCAATGAAGCACAGAAAGTAAAAGAAAAAGATATCTTGGATGAGTAATAAGGTCAAGGTTGAGATTTAGATCAAGATCAAAGTATAGAATATATTGTAGAGACGCGATTTATCGCGTCTCTACTTTTTTGGAGTTACATTTATAGATGAATTGGCGTGTTTTGGTATGGTCTGTTAATAAAACACTATTTACCACAGTTTACCGATTACTGTTTACTTTTCACAGGTATAAAAAAAGCTGTCAATTGACAGCTTTTTTTT
>JAYEJI010000190.1:0-24213 GCA_034660515.1 Fidelibacterota bacterium | reverse complement strand
CGATCTTTTCCATGTGCATTCATCACTTTGGGCAGGAGCGGCACTTGTATCTTATGATTTGGGGATCCCGATCATTGTTTCCGAACATTTGAAAGAATTTTTGATCTATAATGGATTCTCAGAATTTCAGAAAAACCTCATTCAGGGAACCTATGACAAGATTCAGGGGGTGATCGCTCCATCAACACCCGTTATGAATCGCATAAAGCAGTATTTTAGAATTCCGGATACATGTAAATCTCATATCGTACCGAATATGGTCGATACGGATTATTTTAAACCCTTGGATGAAAAACCTTTCGCAAACCGTTTTACTTATCTTATTGTGGCCATGCTACGGCCTGAAAAGCGTATTGATAAGATCATTGAAGCCTTCATTACCATCGGTAATACTCATTTAGCCAAGATCCGTATTGTAGGCGACGGCCCGGAATATAAAAAACTTGTTGAAATGGCACATGAGTGCAGTCTTACCCGGCAGGTAGAATTCGTTCGGGAGACCGGAAAGGATATCGTTCTAAAAAATCTACAAAAAGCAGATGTTTGCATACTTTGCAGTAAAATGGAAACATTCGGAGTATCGCTCATTGAGGCACTTTCCTGCGGACTGCCTGTTATTGGCGGAAATATTGGCGGGGCAACGGATATTATTAATAAGGGGAATGGTATTTTAGTTCCCATCGACAATCCAATTGCCCTTGCTGAAGCCATGAAAGAAATGATCGAAAATTCAGATAAATATGATCCTAAGAAGATCCGACAAGATGCCATTGCGCGATTTGATAAGAAAGTGGTGATTGGGATGTTGGAAAAAATCTATAAAAGTGTAATTAAAACTTAATTCTCATTTCTCTTTAATATATCAGCCACCCTTAGAGGTTGGATCTTATAAATAATCAAACCATAAAGTAAAGTAATTGGTATTTTAGTAAGTATGGAAATATTCCATATTTCAAAAGGAATATATGCTATGACTGAAAGAGCGAGAACAAATAGAAGTTTTTTCGTTTGCTGTTCAAGGTTAAGTTTTTGCATGGACCATATACGAATTCCAACTACCATGCATGTATAAGCAATAAGTGTTGCAATGGCAGCACCCATAATGCCCATCTTGGGAATAAGCAGTAGATTCAAAATAATATTTACAAGGGCTCCCGCACCCATAAAAACAGCATTCAAGATAGTTTTCTTGAAAAAATACAGCACCGGTAGTTGCAAAAAGTATAATCCCATCAATACATAGGCACCCATAATAACCGGAATGATCGGAATACCACCCCAATAAGATGCATGAAGGATATGACGTCCTTGCCCCAGAGGTATCCGTATAAGTTCCGGTACCCACAATGAAGCTATGAACCATAAGGCAATAAAGATCACACCTGTTTGAATATGGATTCGTTCAAGTCGTTCTCTTCCTTCAGGTTTATCTATCTCTCTTAAGAAATAAGGCTGCCATCCGGCATTAAAACTGTAAACAACCAAACGAATAAGCACAGCAACGGTGTAACTTGCAACATATAAGCCAACTGCCTCATCACCCATAAAATGACCGATCAATCGGCGATCGGCTAACTCGATAGTCCTATCGAACAATCCGGACACCATAAAGGGTAATCCAAAAAAGAACAGTTCCTTTATGATCCGCGAAGAGATCTTGGCCCCTTTCATGGCAGGCAGCATGATCAAGATCAAGGCAAAAAACAGCACCAGCGATGAGATTGCATTTGCCCAAAGGATATATTGGATATCTTTAGTAAAAACACTTACTAAAAGTAGTAAAAGAACTAAGCGGATAACGATCTCAATATTTTGCAGAACGACACTAAGAGTTGCACGATTCTCGGCCCTTAGATAAAGAATACCCTGATTGTTCAATATATCAAAAAAGAGAATGGCAAGAGATAGCGAGAACAAGGTAGTGGAATCGGTCCGGATAGCCAGCGAACTCAATGTATTCCTGAATAGGAAAGCCATGCCGACAAACGCCAGGGCTAATATCATCATGAACAGGATCGTATTTTTCAGATAAGCCGCTTTTTCGTTCTTACGTACGTAATAATTCATGAATGCGGCATCAAAACCAAAGGGCAGGATCACTGCCATAAAAGAGATAAATACATAACAATATGCGACCTGACCATAGACATCGGGCGGAAAAAGATTGCTCCAGATCGTGACCTGAATAATAAAATTCAGTCCTCTGGCAAGGATATTGCCGGATGTATAGATCATGGAGTGTTTTAAGAGTCTATTCGGCAAATACTTGTCCCTGCTTTTTTGGATAAATGAAAGATAATACAACCAGAATATAAATCAATACTATGACTAGTTTCAACCATGCTGCCTGAATACCTACGATAAAGAAAACGCTTGTGAGTGCAAGGGTCAAAACGAACATGATAGCTAATTTTCCCCATTCATAAGGCACATTCATCCACTTGCGAACGATCATATAGGTACAAACCGCCATAAATACATAAGCTGAAAGCGACGAAATACCCGCTCCGATCATACCGACCTTTGGAATGAGAATAAGGTTCATAACAACATTTATTACAGCTGCAATTCCTACCACGATCGAGATCACCCAGGTCTTACCGGTATAAAATATCGAAGGATGAAAATTAATATAAATTCCGTTGAACAAGTAAGCAGCCAAGATAAGTGGCACCACCATGATCCCGGCCCAGTAACTCTCTGCAATGATGTGCCTACCGAATATCTCAAATGCCACTATTTCTTTGATAAAGAAACTTATAGCAAGAAAAACGATCGTCATCAGAAAAACAAACCAAGTCATTATTTTGGAAAAAAGTTGAGGAGCGTTTGGATCATCATGTTTTTGAAGGAAAAAAGGTTGCCAGGCAAAACGGAAGGCCATCACGATCAACATCATGAAAATACCCAATTTATGCCCCGCAGAATATAGTCCTACATCTTCCAATCCTTTGAACCATTCCAGCATATAACGGTCACTTAATTCAATGATCATACTGGATAATCCACTTGGGATAAAAGGTAATCCAAATAAAATTAATTTCTTCCATAATCCACCGGAGAATTTTCCGTTCCAATTCTTTATCACGACCGGGATAAGAACCAAGAATGAAAAACCTGAAGCGCACAAATTCGAAATAAAAACCGCCTCAATTCCCATTCCGCGAAAACGGATCAAATAGATATTTAAACCGACATTAATGAGCACATTGATCAAGGTGATAGTTGTGAAAACAGCTGCTTTATTATTGATCCTCAAGTAGTGTAATGGAATCAAATATAAGGCATCAAGAAATAAAATCCCTGCTGTCATACGAATGATATTTACATAATTTGCCGAGTGGAAAATCCCACGACTGATGATAGGTGAAGCCACCCATATTAATAGGGAAAAAGCGATACTAGAGATCAAAATTGAGCTGTAAACAGTTGTAAAAACATCCTTTTTCTCAAAACCCTCTGAAGATCCTGCTTTTGAATAATAGCGCAGGAATGCGCTTTCAAGCCCATAATGATAAATAATATTAAGGAAAGCAATAAATGCATAGATCAAGGAAATTACACCATATTCCTCCGGAGAAATATGATATGAGTAAAAAGGCAGGAGTAAGAAATTGATCATCCTGGCGGTTACATAGCCAATACCGTATATCAGGGTTTGTTTACTTAAACGCAGGATATCTTGTTTTACCATTCTATTTCCATTAATTGTAATTTGAGATCTCTCCGCCCCGATACCTCGGGAGTTCGAGATGACAATCCTTAATCTTAATCTTGACCTTGACCTTAAAAATCAAACTTCAGAGTATCCCGAAACACACCTCCGGAACCAAAGCTTTCCTTGAAGCGAGCCAACCCGTAGTTTGGTTCCATATTTACCGTAAAGATACCATAATCCAAATAATGAAATCCCCTCTTAATACTGTCAGCGATCACCTCTTTAAAAAGTACGTTTACACCCCGGTATTCCTGAAAAGCCTCATCATGTGAAATATAAAAGGCCAAAGTAACCAGATCATTGGTATCGAACATTACGATCCCGGCTATCAGGGTATTATCAAGATAAGCACCATATAATCGAATACGGTCCGGATAAAGACCTTTAAGCTTTTTAAGTTCTTCCAATGTGTGAGTAGGTTCAACACCATGCCGTATCTTGAGATTGTTCTTTAGAATGGCGTAAAAGGCTTTATAGTCATCCGTTTCCCGAACTATAACCCCCATTTTCTCGCCACGGCGATAGGCTGTGCGGTGAGTGCTCTTGAATTTTGCAAGATTCTTGTCAATATGATCTTCAAGTTTCAATACTGATGAGATCTCACGTTTAAGATAAATATATCCTTCTCGAAAACAAGCAAACTCCAAATAGTTATTCAGTTGAAGGTTGTAAATATTCGGTGGCAAAGTCATCATAATGGAATTAAAGCCGTTCTCTTTTGCATATTTGCCTAAAGTTTTTACGATCTTTACATTTTTTTCAACTCCCTGATTAAGGGGTTGGACGATCCCTCCATAAGATGAACCCCTATGAGAATAGAGAGTAAGTTTTCCTTCTACCATTGATTCAACAGCCGGGAATAAGGCTATAGGTTTGCCTTTTTCCATAAAAACAAGAGAATGATCCTTAAATCTTCCTTTGGGATGATAATTTAAAAATTTGCGTTCATGAAAAATGGTCCCGTTATTTGCTTGCATAACGAATTTATCCCAAAATCCATGCATATTTTCATTAAATTTCACTACTTCGATCATGTATTAATCCTCAAAAGTTTTCATTATCAGGGCAGAGGTGTAACCTACCACCGAATCATTATCATGCAACACTTCACCCGAATGGGAGTAACCCAGAGTTTTGATCTCATCTTTATTTATACTCAGACCCTTTAAAATAGCAATGATTGGGCCTGCTCCACAAGCTTCTACTTCATTAAGGTCTAACTTCTCCAACATTCCGATAATATCCGCCTTGTCCAACAAAGATATGAATTTTGCGTCCATTAACTCTGCACGATGGCTATCATGAAAATGTGAGAGGTCTGAACTGGCCACAAAAAGAATTTTTCTGCCATAAGTTTCGTATAGTTTCTTAACACACCCTCCTGTTTCTTCAATACTATCTTTACTTTGATCACCCATGACCAAAGGTAAAATTGGGATATCGCCGAAAAGATATTGTAAAAAAGGTAATTGGACTTCAAGTGAATGTTCGCCATGATGGCCTTCATTACCGGATATCAGTCCATTGCATCCTAATGCCAGTTCACGCGCTTTTATATCAACAGGACAAATTCCCAGGGGGGTTTTATAAGCAATACCGGGATAGATCGAGACAGCCGGAAAATATTCCCTGTGACTGGGAGAAATAATACAAACGACATCATAAGTTCGGTTTTCAATATATTGATAAGCTTTGGCAGCCTGTTTTCCCGAAAAGACATAACCCGCGTGGGGTACGATAAGTCCGGAAATATGAATATCCTCGGGAAGACTATCCATTTCAACTGAAGCAAAAAGCTCATCAAGCATATTGACAAGATTGCTTCGCTCTCCGGGATAAAACTGACCTGCAACGGCGGGTTTTCTAATATTCATGTTTATTTGTATGTATCAAATGCTTTCTTTAGTTCCAACCAACATTCATTCAGGCCATCCACCATGACCTTTGTATGGCAGAGTACAGGCATAAAATTCGTATCACCTATCCAGCGTGGTACTATGTGCTGATGAATATGTTCCGCAATACCTGCTCCTGCAGATTCCCCAATATTAAAACCTACATTAAAGCCTTGTGGCTTCATTATCTCTTTAAGAACTTTTATGACTATTTGTGTTACATCTGAAATTTCGTGCAATTCTTCCTTGCTCAGCAAATTATAATCACTGATATGACGATAAGGCACGACCATAAGATGTCCGTTATTGTATGGATACCGGTTCATGATCACAAAAACATTTTTACTGCGATATAAGATCAAATCATCTTTATCTTCATCATTTTTAGGCTTTTCACAGAAAATACATCCCTTAGGTTTATCTTCTTCAGGCATGCGAATATACTCCATACGCCAAGGTGCCCAGATATGTGTAAAACTGTTCTTTTTATCGTTTCCCATTCTTAATTCTCTCTTTTTTTCAAATGTATGACTTTTTTCATGAAGTAACAATATGTTTAGGGGTTTAGGGGATTGGAAGGATGGAGAATTATGGATGACGGATGAGTTGATTTATTGAAAGGTTGAGATGATAAAAAATAATCCGAATTGTCATTTCGACCGAGCGAGGCAGGAGCGAGTGGAGAAATCTCAAACTCATGAAAATGATTGAATAGTTTGGGATATCTCCGCTTCGTTCCGATTTTCATCGGAACTTCGGTCGATATGACAAAAAGGCGCCCCAGGCCCTAACATTTCTCTCATTTCTTATCTCTCATCTCATAATTGTCAATTATCAATTGCAATAAAAAAAGCCCCATCGCAAAGACAGGGCTTGAATAGTAAAGTTCTTTTGCTTAAACAGCCAGAATATCAACCAATTTGCGACCGCGTTTGGTATTAAACTGGACAGTGCCGTCTGCTGTAGCAAAGATCGTGTCATCTCCACCGAGCTTAGTATTGTTGCCGGGGAAAATTTTTGTGCCGCGCTGACGAACGATGATAGTACCCGATGTTACGAATTGACCGCCAAAACGTTTGACACCCAAATACTGGGGATTAGAGTCACGACCGTTATTTGAACTACCTTGACCTTTCTTATGTGCCATAATTTATTCCTTTTCAGCCTTTTTCGGTTCAGCTTTTTTAGTGCTTGTTGCTTTTGGTGTAGCTACTTTAGGTTTACCAACTGTGATCGCATCGATCTTGATCATAGTGAAGCCCTGACGATGTCCGCGTTTCACTTTATAATCTTTACGACGTTTCTTTTTGAAAACGATAACTTTTCTATCGCGACCGTGTTCAAGAACCTTTGCACTTACTTTTGCATCTTTGACAAACGGTGTACCGATCTTTACCTTACCATTGTCATCAATAAACATAATATTGGTAAATTGCAGTTTATCTTTAACAGCAGCGTTCTGTACCGGTACTTTAACGACTTCGTCTTTCGCTACTTTAAATTGCTTTCCACTTATTTCTACGATTGCATACATTTCTTTTATTTCCTATTCCTATTTTCTTCTGCATCACAAACAGCCGATAAATATATCTATTAAGTAGCTTGCAGTCAAGCAATATGTGGAATTTTTTTAAGAATTTGAAGTTTGTAGTCAGCAGTTTGTAGCAGCGGATTCAGCTATAAAATATAATCGATCATAATAAAGTACGGAATGGTTTCAAACCATTCCGTACTTATAATAATTTGTCACGAACACCTTATTCGTTACTTGTTATTCCCCAATGATCTTCACCAGGATCCTTTTCGGCCTACGGCCATCAAATTCACCATAAAAGATTTGCTCCCAAGGGCCGAAATCAAGTTGCCCGTTCGTAACGGCAACCACCACTTCACGGCCCATGATCTGGCGTTTGTGATGGGCATCACCGTTGTCTTCACCTGTGCGGTTATGTTTATAACGAAGCGGTGAAGGATCAAATGGAGCTAAGTCTTCCAGCCATTTCTTGTAATCCTCGTGTAAGCCGGATTCATCATCGTTTATAAATATCGATGCGGTAATATGCATGGCATTAACAAGGCACAAACCTTCCCGGATACCGGATTCTTCAAGAATATCGCGGATATTGGGTGTTATATTCACAAACTCCATTCGATTGGGAACGGTAAGTGTTAAATACTTGGTGTGTGAACGCATTTACTTTTTAACCGGAACTTTTGGTGCTTTAATTTTTGTGTCTTCCAGCACCTTGCCGATCGTAGCAACCAATCCACCGATATCAGTTAAATTACTCGGCAGGATCATAGTATTGTTTTCTTTGGCAAGTTTACCGAATTCTCCGATATATTGTTCGGCGATACGCAAATTCACAGCATCGGCGCCGCCTTTTTCGTTGATGGAAAGTGCGATCTTTTTTAATCCGAGTGCAGTTGCCACAGCTACTTTCTCGATCTCTGCAGCACGACCTTCAGCTTCATTGATGCGTCGTTGTTTTTCTCCTTCAGATCTGGCAATAAGCTCTTGCCTATCTCCATCAGCCCGGTTGATCTTTGCCTGTCTGTCACCTTCAGATTCCGCGATCAATGCACGTTTTTCACGTTCTGCCCGCATCTGTTTTTCCATGGCATCTTTGATACTCTGAGGAGGTGTAATATTTTTTACCTCATAACGTGTAACTTTTACGCCCCAAGGATCCGATGCCTTATCGACAGCTTCAACAATTGATACATTAATTGTTTCACGTTCTTCAAAGGTTTTATCCAATTCCATCCGGCCGATAATACTACGCATGGTCGTTTGGGCCAGCTGAGTTGAAGCAAAGCGGTAATCATCAATACCGTAAGATGATTTCATGGGATCCATAACTTGCAGGTAAAGAATACCGTCGACTTCTACAGAAATATTATCTTTTGTAATACATGTTTGAGACGCAACATCCAAAGCTTGTTCTTTTAGGGTGTGTTTGTAAGCCACACGGTCTGCGATCGGGACCAACAGATGAAAACCGGCAGTCAGTGTTTTTTTGTATTTTCCAAGACGTTCAATAATAAATGCGGATCTCTGTGGAACCACTCGAATACTTTTTGCCAGGATAACAAAGGCAAAGATAAATAGACCTACCCATATAACGGTTAAAATCGTCATATTTAACTCCTTAATTAATGATTTTTACTTTTAATTTTATACTGTCTTTGTCAATAATAGTGACTTTAGTTCCTACCGGGATATCCTCATCGGCATAAGCTGCCCAGGAAACACCCTTAAATAATATTTTCCCTGTGCCATCTTTGATGGTTTTTTCAACGACAGCTTTTTGACCGATATAATCATCCAGGCCTTCACTTTCGGCACCTTCCTGATTAGAAAAAAAGCGCTTTTTTAATGTCCGGCGCAAAAGCACCAAACTTGCTACGGAGAATACGGTAAAGATCATCATTTGCACCCAGAATGCCATCTCAGGAAAGATCGCAACAAGTAGGGCAGTAACCCAGGCGCCCAGACCGAAAAAGACGATCACAAGACCGGGAATAATGAATTCCATTAGGATCAGAACGAGCCCAACAACAAACCAAATAATAATAGGTGAAATTTCCATTCGTACCTCCTTCTTTTCAAAATTTCAAGGCAAAAAAAAGCGCGATTAAAGTCGCGCTTTTTATAATGTGCTATTTACAGATTAGCTTGTATAACCTCTATGTATTTTGCTATCTCTTCTTCATCCATAGGACCATCAAAACGATAGACTAAAACACCTGTTTTATCAAATACCAGTGTACAGTAACTATTGTCGGTTAAACCCCATGTTTCAACAAATACATGTTTTTTATCTGTGAGATAAAGTGTATCCGGATATTTTTTCTGTTTGTTTTTCAAAATTATTGTAACAGCGAATCCGGGAAGTTTAGTCCCTCTGTAATTAATAACTGCAGCTGATTTCAATTGTGTTTTTGGAATATCCAATATATCAAGAGTATCTTCAGCCGCAACGTTCATGTCGGATTCATCCGGATCAACATAGAATAATACCCAAGCTGTGGTTTCCAGTTCAGAACTGCACCAACCGCTTCTGTCCATGCGGCCACCGTTTTTTCCATCGAGTTCGAGTTTTACGGGTTTCTCGCCAATTACCAAGCCTTCAGCAAATGCAAAACCGGTAAGACAAGCGATAGTCAATATGACGATCAATAACTTTTTCATTTTACCCTCCTATTAGGTAGTTAGTTATCTAAAAATATAGGACTTTTTTATTCCTTTGCCAATAATAATTCTACCTGCGCCATTTACTCATAAAATCCATTAAAGTTCCTCTGGAAATCATTTTGTTTATCCTTTCAATACCCATATCTTAATGCCTTATGACGATCACATTATCGAAAATGACACCCACCACCCCGGATCCCAAAACATATCCATCGATCGTTGCCGATATGCATATTCATTCTACGGCTTCAGATGGTGAATACTCCCCTACTCAAATAGCTGAAATGCTTCATAAAAACAAGATCGAAGCGGGAGCTTTGGCCGATCATGACAGCTTTGCTGGTTTTAATGAATTCAAGGAAACTTTTAAAGGTGTTGCTATCCCGGGTGTGGAATTATCGGTTCAGTATAATGATGTCGGCTTACATTTGCTTTCTTATGGTTTTGACCCGGAATACAAACCTTTCATTGAACGCCTTGAATATTTTCAGAAGATCCGATACCAACGAATCGAATCAATGTGCGATCGCTTAAGTGAATTGGGTAAACCGCTCACTATTGAAGAAGTAAAAAAGAATTATTCTTCGAATACAACGCTGGGGCGACCTCATATTGCACGCGCTCTGATCGCAAAGGGTTATATTAAATCTTTCAATGAAGCTTTTCATAAATATATCGGTGATGGAAAACCGGCTTATGTCCCTAAAGCTCGTTTGGATTTTGAAGAAGCTCTCGAATTGATAAAAGCTTCGGGTGGTATCAGCATTCTGGCCCATCCGGGCTTGTTCCTTAAAGAACTGTCTTTTGACGTCATGAAAATGATCCCGGTCAATGGATTTGAAGCTTATCATCCTCATCATTCAAGTTCATTTTCACGAATCCTGGTTGATCATTGTCTGAAACATGATCTACCCTATACAGGTGGTTCTGATTTTCACGACCTAAGGCACAATAAAACAAATGTCATTGGCAAATGGGGCCTCTCAAGAAATGAGTGGCTGTATGTAAAAACCTATTTGAATAATAATTGCAGTTATCAAATCTGAGATTAAGATCAAAATTAAGGCTGAGATCAGGGCCAAGCCTGTTATAGAGGCCTACGTTGTAGAAATGCAGAATTTATCTTTCGTAGCTTTAGCATAGAATGGATGCTGCGTCTTTACAGCAAATGACGGGGCTAATCATAAATAGTATTAAGCTGTATTACCGCTCCAGCGCCCTAGTACTCTTGCTCTCTACTCTTTACTACCTACTTCTTCCTGAAAAATTTCACCCATTATTGCTCTTATGGTATAAGCCCCTCCCGTATTTTGGAGAATAAGAGCAAGAATAGATTGTATGGGGACACAAAGGATCATACCGATAGGACCCCAGAGCCAATTCCAAAAGAAAAGTGAAACGATAATAAATAATGGAGATAACTTAAGCCCCTGTCCCAGATAGCGCGGATCAAGTACGTTCCCGAAAAGAAATTGACTACTTACCAATAATACTGCCATAAGAATAAAATTACCGTCAAATCCATATTGAAGCAAATAGGTCAGAATGGGGAAAATAGTTGCCATAATTGACCCAATACTGGGTATGAAATTTAAAATAAAAGTTATCACACCGATGATGATCACAAAATCCAATCTAAAAAAAGATGTTATGATCATGGCTGATACGGCAGTTCCCAGACTGATCACGGTTTTTCGGGATACATAGGTTTGGATCTTTTTTTGAATTTCTTTTACAATACCGGGTTTTATATTACTTCGATATTTTAAAAGCAAAGCTTCCATACGTTCGTTCAAATTCTTCCTCTCAGCGACCATAAACATTAAAAGCAGGATCATTAGGACGAGAGAAACAATGAAATCCAGAAAACTACCCATTGTTGCAGTAATAAATCTCTGCAATGATATCCTGTCAGCCAACTCAAACCAGTTTACCTTATCTTTAAAGAAATATTGAGCATCCTCTACAGGAATTTTCAGTTGAGCCATCAAATTATTAAAGGAAATGATCATTTTATCCTGATATTTGGGAAACTCATTGGCAAAGGACGTGATACTGGCATAAACCAAGGTGCCGATCAGGAATAAAATAACACTTACGATCACCAGTAATAATAACATGATCATAAAATTCGGTACTTTTTTTCTACTTAAAAAATTAATTATGGGGCCAAATAAAAAAGCAAAAAAGATCGCTAAGAATAAAGGAATAAAAATATTGCTCAATTCTTTAAGAAAGAAAATTACAATAACGGAAGCCAGTAATATGACCAGGTTCCTGAGGTAGCGGTCCTTAGTAAATTGATCTTTTAACTTTAAAGTCATGTTTCACCTGTGTTGTATTTAAGAAGTTTAAAAAATTTACTCATATAAACAAGAATAATTTAATTCCATGAATATTAACGATTGCATGTCACACTTTATTTATTGTTCCCGGATTCCGAAATATCATCGTTAATAACTGGCTTTAATAAACGGTTTTTATCGTTTTATATATTTGGTTAAAAGATTGACACAAGATAAATATTTTCGTAATTTACAGGGTTATATATATAAAAACCAAGTAAATGTAAATGAGTCTGAAGATATACAATATTTCAAAACGGGTTTCTCCTTTCACTCCGGCATCAACCGAAGGGGATTTCATTTCCAATACATCAAAAGTATTTAATGATAATAAAATTGATGTACGTGTCTTTCTTCCACGATATGGCTATATTTCGGAGCGCAAATATATCCTTCGCGAAGTTATCCGCTTAAAAGAGATTTCCGTGAATTTCAATGATGAAGACCTAATGTCTTCGGTGAAATCAGCGTTTATACCCGATTCAAGGGTTCAGGTTTATTTTAACATTTACCCCGAGTTTTTCAAAGAGATCACCAAGCAAGTTACAAGCAACTATCAGCAAACTAAAAACAGCAACGTCTTCAATACCTATCTGATGTACAGTTTTGCGGCTTTGAATACACTTGAACGTTTATACTGGCAACCTGATGTCATTTTATGTTACAACTGGCATTCCGCTTTGATCCCAGTTCTGCTTAAAACAGTATTGAAAGATCATGAATGGTTTGCCAATACCAAGGTAGTATCAGTGCTTAGTACAGATGAAGACTTCTACCCCTTTACAAAAGAATCTCTTAATAAATTCAATATTAAAGATACAAAAGGCCTCTTGGATCCTGCGGATTTTTTGCAGACTTCTCTTTCATGTTCAGATGCCGTAATAAGGTTAGAGTCTAAAAAAGACAATAAGTTAAATGAATTATTAAAAAAGAAAAAGATCGCCGAAGTTTTATCTTCTAAAAAGGAACATAATAAAATATTCGACATAAACACCTCTAACAATAACATAGAATTTTGGGGTCCAATTGCAAAAGAACTTTATGAATTCCTCGACAGTCTGTAAACAACATTCCATAATCGCAAAACGACGTCAAAGTAAATTTACTTTGGCTTTTTTTTGCTTTGTCATTCTTACAGTACTGATGTCATCCTGTAGTGAAAACATCTTTCAAACACCTTATGGGAATAAAACACTAACAGTAGACACTTTATCATTTGATCATTCGATCATCACATCCATAAAGAACATGAATGTTCCTGCGTATGGAAATACATTATACCAGAATAAAGCAGGGCAATATAATGATCTTTACACTAAATTTCTGATCAAATTCACTAACTTTGTTTCTATGACAGGTTTACCGGATTCGGTCTATGCCACGATCAATGAAGCGAATATTGTTCTTCATATTGCCGATTATTGGGGTAGTGAAAGTAATATTTCATTTGATATCTCTATGTTGGGGAATGATACTTCCTTGTATTGGGAAAACATTTCCGACGTAAATGAAACATTCACTGAGATAGAGGGGAATACAAGTTTTTACAGTTCTGTTTCGGTATTAACCGATGCCGATTCCATGATCATACCGATAGATACATCTCTTGTAAACGACTGGCATACCCGTCCGGACTCATTTTACGTTAATAATGGTTTCACAGTTAAAAAAAGCGTTGATCTGAATGGTCTAATGGCTTTTTATCCAATAGAATACTCATCTACCGAAAATGATCTACGTCCTCGTCTAAGACTTGAATGCAGTTTATACGATACAAATAATGTATATCTGCAGGACACTTCCTTCTATGTGATCGGCGGTGGTGATATACAATTTACCGAAAGTACTGCCACTGTTAATGATACTTTATTCTATTTGTCTCAGGGTAATATTTACCGTTCATTCATAGAACTGGATGATCTGAGACAAGATACCTTGCTCGGCCCTACAGATCTCTTGAACAAAGCCGAGTTAAGTTTGCTTGTTGATGAATTGAATAGTTTAATCTCCACTGAAGACACTTCATTTTTATATATTACAGCGCGTTTATTTAAGACAGATTATTGGGAGGATGACAGTATTTCATACATGTATACCAGTCATTCTGAAGAATTTAATGAAAACGTAGATACAATAAAAATAGATATTTCACAATTCCTTCAATATATGATCTCAAATCCCAAAGAAATGCAGCATGAAGGATTGTTCTTCTATTTGAATAATGAGTACAATGATTTTAACATATTGACCATTGATCCTGCCAAAACGGAACTGGATATCATTTATACAAAGGTAAAAGATGAATAAAAGAATACTGATCTTCATAATATTATTGATGTCCTTCGCTATAAGTTTTGCAGGAGTTTTTGAACTTTACGGTATTGGGAAAGTTGGATTGAATTACTCCGTTTCAGCCATGGGAAGAGGTAAATCATCAACAGGATATTCCGATTCACTCAGTGTTAATCTTCAAAATCCCGCTAACCTCGCTTATATTAGAAAAGCCGGGATCGAAATGTCGGTCCATACCGGCCATAATAACATCGTTGGAACGGGTAATACAGATAATACTACCGGATTTTTATACGGTATGATCAAATTTCCTCTTACACAAAAAGGCGGATTCACCTTGGGTCTCTCACCTTTAACTTCATCTAACGCATCTTATCAGATCCTTGATGAGGTTAATAATTACACTGAAACTGCCAGTTCTGTTGGGAATATTTATACAGCCACTTTGGGCCTTGGTTACTCTTTCTTCAAAAAAGGACAATTAGCCATTGGCGCAAGTGCCGATTACCTGATCGGCGGTTATAATATTACAAAGGAAATGGATTTCACTTCCAATTCTTATTCAGATGTTCTGATCGAAACGGATGAAGGTTTTTCCGGCTGGAAATTCACCGGTGGTATCAATTTAAAGCCTCTGGAAAATCTTTCTCTCGGTATTTCTTATTCATATGTAACTAATTCATCAAGACGACAGATCGTTAATTATATGACAAACGGTTCATATTTCTATTCACATATTGATACAGTGGATTATTTCAATACTTCTGTCTTTCCGAACCGTTTATCCGTAGGGCTTGCATTCATGCCGATCCCTCGTTATATTTTTACTGTGGATTGGATGCAGTATCAATTTGCAGATCTGGCATCTGATTTTTCGTTTAATCCGTTTTATGAAGGTTCTCAGATCCTTCCTTTTAATCATTATGGATTAGGCTTTGAAAAACAAGGAACACTTAGTGAATATGTACCTTTCCATCAATCGCTTACATATCGTGCCGGTATGTTTTACGAGGAACAGTACATGGCAAATTCACAAGGCGTTCCCGTAAAAACCTATGGGTTGACCTTGGGATTGGGTGTTCCGTTCACAAAATACCAGAATCGTGTTGATGCGGCTTTTGTAGTAGAGTACAACACGGGGACTATTTATGAACAGACCGGGATAGTTCCAATCAATGTCACTGAGTTCGTGTATCATTTCAATTTAAGTATCACGATCGCAGAGAACTGGTTCGGTACACGGGGTAAATACAGATAGAATAGGAGATAAAATGACGAGAACAAAAAAATGGCTGTTATTGTCTATTTTGATAGTTGTACTCATCTTCGGAGTGTATAGTTGTGTTCCCTCGCAAGCGCTTGTGAATACAGATGAGATCAACGTAGCAAAAGAACAGAAAAAAGAAGAAGTTTTAAACAAATGTAAATTCCGTCTCAGTAATGGCCGTCAGTATATGATCCAACAATCATGGGCAGACGCTTTAAGAAATTACCAGCAAATTATCGATGCCGGCTGTGCAGAAAATTTTATTGATCCATTATTCAAAGATATGGCACAATGTTACATGAAACTGGGTAAACCGGATTCTTCAGCATTCTTTATTGATCAGGGATTGAGTTATGATGCGACCAATCAACATTTATTGCAATTATCGGCTTATTACAAAGAACGGGCCGGTGATTATGAAGGTGCCATTGCAATTTATCAACAATACAATGTATTGTATCTGGATGATATAGAGTATCTTTCAAAACAAGCCAATGCCTATGACATGCTGGGATTATATGATGAAGAGCTTGATGTCTGGGAATATATCATTGAAGTTGAACCCGACAACAATGACGCTATCAATGCGATCATCACAGTGCTTGGAAAAATGGGACGGGATCCCAAAGCCTTTTATCAGAAAGCCTGGGAAAATAACACTTCCGATGCATCAAAAGCCTTGAATTACATCAATGCTCTGTTTAATAATGGTGATTATAAGGATGCTATTACAGTCGCAAAGCAAACGCTGCAATTCAATGCTCAAAATATCACGCTTATTAAGAAACTGGCCGAATGCTATGATTACAGCGGTCAACCCGAAGAAGGATTAAAGGTTCTTGAGAACTATGCCCGTTCAAAACCTCGTGATATTAATATGCAGATCGATGTAACGTTGAGAAATATCGATTTTGAAAACTATGAAAAAGCTTATAAGATCATTTCTAATGCCGTGAAACTGGCTCCTCAGAACAGAGAAGTCTATTTTACCCGCGGAAAGGTTCTGGAAACCTTAGCTGAAATGACCACTTTGGAAAAAGGTAAGATCGATTGTAACGATAAGATCGTTTATCATATGGCTTATGAAGATTATAAAATATCCAAAGAGCTGGGAAACTTTAATGCTCAATTCCGACTCAAATATCTTTATGACAACGATCTGACCATTGCAAAAGCAAAAGATCGTTTCTTGATCGGTGAAGGAAATAAAGTTAACGCGAATACTTATAAACCTTTAGGAGCGAGTTATTCGTGGATCACACGGACAGTAACCGTAAAATAATTTATATCGGCTCCGACCACGCCGGATACGAAACAAAATCCCATGTTATTGATTATGTTAGTAACATGGGATATTCTGTTATAGACAAAGGGACGTTTACTCTTGAGTCTGCTGATTATCCGGACTATGGTGTGGCAGTTGGAAAAGCGGTTGTAGAAAACCCCGATAGTTCCGGGATCATCATTTGTGGGACCGGTATTGGGATCAGCATAGCCGCAAATAAAGTCAAAGGCATTCGAGCCGCTTTGTGTACAACTCCTCTTCACGCTGAAATGGCACGCAAACACAATAATGCGAATATTCTCGCAATGGGTGCTCGCATGACAAGTCTTAAAGAAATGGACGCTATTATTAATAGTTGGTTTTCCACTGATTTTGAGGGTGGCCGCCATCAAAAGCGCGTAGATAAGATTCACTCATTAACAGAAAAATAGTGGTGACAAGATATGTACGAGAACATTAAAAAAGCAGATCCTGAAGTTTTACAGACCCTAAAATGCGAATTAAATCGCCAACGCACTTCTCTTGAAATGATCGCATCAGAAAATTTCGTTTCCAAAGCCGTTCTGGAAGCATCCGGGAATATTATGACCAATAAATATGCAGAAGGATACCCCGGTAAACGCTATTATGGTGGTTGTGATTGTGTTGATGAAGTAGAAAACCTTGCCCGTGACAGAGCAAAAGAGCTTTTCAATTGTGAATATGCAAACGTACAGCCTCACTCCGGTTCTCAGGCAAATATGGCTGTTTATCATACATTATTAAAGCCCGGTGATACGGTCTTGGGAATGAACCTTTCGCACGGTGGACACCTTACACATGGTTCTCCCGTTAATTTTTCGGGAAAACTATTCAATATTGTTGCTTATGGTGTCAAGAAAGAAACAGGTTTAATTGATTATGATGATGTTGCCGGACAAGCTCACAAACATAAACCTAAATTGATCATTGCAGGTGCCAGTGCTTATTCCCGTCACTACGATTTTGCCGCTTTCAGGAAGATCGCCGATGAGGTAGGTGCATTCCTAATGGCTGATATTGCTCATCCTGCCGGATTGGTGGCTACCGGATTACATCCCTCACCCATCCCCTATTGTGATGTTGTTACAACCACGACCCATAAGACGCTTCGCGGTCCCCGTGGTGGTATGATCCTGATGGGAAAAGATGTTGAGAATCCTTTTGGTATTGTTGCACCTAAATCCGGTCGCGTGAAAATGATGTCTGAGCTTTACGACTCAAACGTCATGCCGGGCATTCAGGGTGGTCCTCTTATGCATATTATCGCTGCCAAAGCAATCGCTTTTGGCGAAGCATTAAAACCTGAATTTAAAGTATATTGTCAGAAAGTTATCGACAATGCAAAAGTTTTGGCTGATGAGTTAGTGGCCTATGGATTTAATCTGGTTTCGAACGGAACCGATAATCATCTTGTGCTTGTAGATCTGCACAATAAAGAAATCAGTGGAAAAAAAGCGGAAACAGTTTTGGAATCAATCGGTATAACCTGTAATAAGAATATGGTCCCCTTTGATGAACGAAGCCCTTTTATAACGAGTGGCATTAGATTGGGAACACCTGCTTTGACAACACGTGGTTTTAAAGAAGAGGATATGCGCAGTATTGCTGCAATCATTGATCATGTGATCTCTGATCCTAAAAATGAGGCTGTACTGGAACAAGCAAAGAACGATGTTAAAAGCTTAGTTGCAGTACATCCACTGTATGAGGATTTCACTATATGAGATGTCCGAATTGCGGATATGAAGAAACTAAGGTCATAGACTCCCGGCCTCTAAACAAAGAGAATGGGATAAGACGGCGTAGAGAATGTGAAAAATGCAAATATCGTTTTACTACTTATGAGTATGTCAGTCTGACCACAGCACTTGTTGTTAAAAATAACGGTAACCGGGAAGAATTTAACAGGGAAAAACTTATCAGAAGCATCTCTCTGGCCTGTGTGAAACGACCGGTATCTATGGATATTATTTATAGTATTGTGAAAGATGTTGAAAATAAGATACTTAGCGAAGGTTTAATCGAGATCCCATCCAAGCTGATAGGTGAAACCGTGATCGGCGCATTGAAAAGTATTGATAAAGTCGCCTATATTCGTTTTGCTTCCGTTTATCATGACTTTGAATCTGTAAATGAATTTCACAAACGAATTAAAGATTTAGAGCAAAATGAGACAACTTCTTAAATGACTATTTTTTAATTGACATTTAAGGAATAAATAGTAATATTTAAGCGATAAAAAAAGAGGTGTAGAAAAGATATCAGTTCGTTAAAGGTGCTTGACAAAAAAGAAGTTTAAGTTAAGGTGTCACATCTTATGACGATATGCATTTTTATGAGCGTTATAAGATCGCTCATTTTTTTATTTAGGAGAATTGTTTTATGAAACGAAAAGTATTTATCATTTTATTGGGAATTATGTTAACTGTGTCCTCGGCATTTGCCATTACCAATACCGGTGCTGTCTGGTTATTGATCGCACCCGGTGCACGTGCTGAAGCCATGGGAGAAGCTCAGGTCGCTATTGCAGATGATGCTTATGCATCTTATTACAACCCGGCCGGCCTGGCTTACATGGAAAAAAATGAGATCGGTGCGATGTACTCAAAATGGTTACCGAATCTTGTTAATGACATGTACTATACTTTTTTAACCGGTGGATATCATGTCCCGAATGTTGGAACCTTTGGCGGTCATGCCATTTATTTAAATCTGGGTGAACAGGAATGGACTGATGAATATGGTACCAGTCTGGGAACGTTTATCTCCTATATGACGGCTATCTCAGCGTCCTATGCGACCAAGATAACCGAAAATTCAGCTATTGGAATTAATTTAAAATTCGCTTACCAGATGCTGAGCCCGGTCGGTGGAGGTGTTGAACAGGGTAACGGAGATTCTTTTCACTTGGGTTTTGATTTCGGCTATCAGATACGCAACCTGCTGAACGATCATTTGGATCTTGGGTTTGCTATCTCGAATATCGGACCGAAGATCGCATTTGTTGATAAAGCTCAGGCAGATCCCCAGCCAACTAACCTGAAAATGGGATTCAATGTCAATATCCTAAAACAAGAACATAATGATCTCTCCTTTGTTATGGATATTAACCGTATTCTTGCCAGCTCACATCCTGCTATGGACGTCAATAATAATTATATCATTGAATTGGGCAAACCGACTGAAACTGAATTCGGAGAACAAAGTTATACCGATAACTGGTTCGTGGGTATTTTTACCTCATTTACCGATGACTGGAAATATACAGGTGATATTGACCTGAGTGGTGACGGTATTATTGGTGGTTATGATGAAAATGGTGATAAACAAGGTTGGTACAATGCCTACGAGGAATACATTGATGCCGTGGTTCCCGCTGAAGGTACAGGTGCTGCATATTGGGTTAACAGTATTACCGATGCTGTGGTCACGGGACCGGGCGAATACAGTGCGACCAGTGTCAATGTCGGTTGGGGAGAATATGGTAACGATGCCGGCCAGTTCGCCGAAGACACAAAAGAAGTCGGTTCTCAAACAAACGGTAAATTCAGAAATGAATTGCGCGAGATCATCCTGAATACCGGTATAGAATATGTATACGATAAAATGTTCGCTCTGAGAGCAGGCTTTATATATGACCAGGAAGGCGATGTCATGAACCCGACGATAGGTTTTGGCTTTATATATCGTGGACTTGGATTTGATTTTGCTTACACCGGCGGAAAAGAAGGCCATCCTTTGGCCAACACCATGCGCTATAGTTTAAGATACGAATTTTAACATCACCACTCGGAAAGTGCTATGAAAAAACTCGTCCTTTTCGTCTGGATAATCTTCAGCTTCCTTCCTTTGGAAGCTGAAATATTATCAAAAAGAATTTCTTCCGGTACACGCAATTTTCTCGCTATCCGTGTTGAATTTCAAGAAGACAACACAACATTGACCACAGGGAACGGTAAATTCCTTTCCACTGAATGGACAGGTCATGATTCAAGTTATGTATTGGATCCCCTTCCTCATAATAGAGCTTATTTTTCATCACATCTGAATTTTATCAATAATTACTGGGATCGTGTTTCGAACGGACGGGTCAAGATAAATACGAGTGATGCCTTTTTGATCCCGGGAACAGATAATGCATATATTCTCCCCGAACCTATGCGTTATTATTCCGATCCGGACAGTTTAGATTATCGTCTTGCCAAACTGATCTTCGAAACGGTCATGATGGCTGTTGATTCGGGTGATTATCAAAACAGCAATGACGGTCTGATCATTTATCATGCGGGCGCAGGCCAGGATTTTAAAATCGATCTGGACAATTCGCCCTTTGATATCCCATCCTTTTATTTTGATGAAAGCTATCTATCGGACTATCTTCCTTATGAGAAGTATATGTCATTGATGGCAATAAATTGTCTTCGGGGAGTAGTTTTACCTGAGTCCCAAAATCAATTGAATGTTAATATCGCTTTAAACGGTACCGAGATCCTCTTAAGCGGAATGCTTATTGGCCTGCCAACACTTTACGATACCGAATTTGGTCGTTCAGGTGCCGGAACCTATGGACTGATGGACCAAGGCTCCAATATCGGAAGTGGTCTATGTCCGATCAAACCCTCAGCCTTTGAACGATATTTACTCGGTTCTGTTGAACCGGCTGAGTTGACTACTACGCAGAAAGTTACTCTACTTCGTGATGAAGTCTATAAACTCCCGATCAGCTCAAACGAATATTTCCTGATCGAATTCAGAAAGAATTCAGGCCTATGGGCCGATTCTCTGCTTTGGTCACGGGACGATATTGGTGATTACATGAATGTGCTTCGTGTGATGGATTCACTTGATCTGATCGATTATACACTTGAGAATGGCGTATTGATCGATATTTCGGATCAGGATATAGGTCTTCCTGCATCCGGTCTCTTGATCTGGCATATTGTTGAACCCGAATTCTTTGGCGAAAATCCCAATGGCGAAGATGCCCCCTTCCTTAACCTGGTTGAAGCCGATGGTGGTGATGATATTGGAAAATGGTACGGCACTTTTGATCCTTCTGTAAACAATGGCTGGAAATGGGATATGTGGTTTAACAACAATCCCGCCTACAAGGATAATAATCCTTCTTCTTATAAACTTCAGTTCAATAATAACACACATCCCAATACCCGCTCAAAAGAAAATCTACCCAGCGGGATCAATATCCGGGATTTTAAATTCTATGCCGATTCGGTGGTTATCCAATTAGTTATGGATCCTCCGGCTGACTATAATTTTTCCGGAATGGTATTCGATGAGATGACGACTGCCGTTTCTGACGTCCTTCCGTTAACGAATAACCTGATCGGTTATAAAGACAGCAGTCTCTATCTTTTCGACGGAACCGTACTTTCCAAGGTCTATACACAGGATACCGCCTATGTGAAAGGGCAGGTTGCTTTATTGAGCTATGAAAACAGCCTGATCCAGATCGTCAATGAACCCAGGCCAAAAGTATCTCGTCTCGTGAATGTGGGCGGTTTGGTGGAATTCGATGAATTGAATTCAGAATTTTTTGCGTTTCCTTTTGATCTTGATCATGTCGCTATTCATAACGATACACTTTTTTTGCCCACTGTCACACCAACAATCCCCGGCAACTATCAGGATATTTTCTTTCTTGATATTCCGGGATGGACATTTGAGACCGTTACTATCAACAGAGGCATCTACGTACCTTATGTTAAGGACAACTCTCTTGAGTACGTCGTATCATATTCAACCGCTGCGATCATGAACGATTCTATGATCTTTGCGGATGAGACCGGTTATAAATATTATGATTTCATATCACTGGATGGATTGCTGAGACTGCCGTATGCAAGTGAACACCGATTTATGGATATAATCCCCATTCATCTGGATAACGACGGTGAATTTGAATTACTTGCTCTGACGGAATTCAACGGAGAAACGACTTTATCGGCATTCACTCATTATGGATACTTGCTGGATAATTTTCCGATCTTTAATAATTATCAAAAATTGCGCGTGTATTACCTGAACGGCGACCCGCAAATCCTAGCTTACGATCCGGCAGGAGTTATTGATGTATATTCAGCAACCGCAGAATTACAATATTCCTTGCCTGCGCCGGTAAATGCGACATTCCTTTTTATGGAACAGGTATCGGCCGATACGGCCTGGTTAGTTTCGGACGGCAGTATTTACACTGTTCGAAGCGATTCTATATACTGGGGTTATGACGGCAAGGATGCAGCTTATAGCAATGCACAATCGGCAAATCAGACAGCTGTGCCCGTTGGTTCGGATATCCTGATCAAAGATGGATTGATCTATAATTACCCAAATCCTATCGAAGGCGAAAGAACGAAATTCCGCTTCTTTGTCACTGGAGCAACACATGCAACGATCAATATTTATTCACTAAGCGGAAGCTTCATTTGCTCAATTGAAGCTGATGTGACGGACCAGCAATGGAACGAAATCCCTTGGTATGTTGCCCGCGAAGAGTCCGGTGTCTATATCGCCAAGATCGACATTACCGACGGCACAAAAACCGAAATCTATTTTGTAAAACCGGCAATTTTAAAATAATATGTACAAACTCCGACGACATATTCTCCCCCTGCTATTAGCAATTTTCATGCTAACACCGCTACTTGCTCAATATGCCCCGCATCATCCTGAATTGGATTGGAAAACAATAGAAACTGAGCATTTTCTTTTCCATTTTCATCCGGGAACCGAATGGTCAGTCCAAATGGCCATGAAAGTCGCTGAATCTGTCTATCCTTATGTGACCGGACTTTATCAATGGGAGCCCAAAGAAAAAACGCAGATCGTTATACAGGATACGGATGATTATGCAAATGGCGGTGCCTATTATTTTGATAATAAGATCATGATCTGGGCTTCACCTCTTGAATTTGACCTTAGAGGTAACCATCAATGGATGTGGAACGTTTTTACACATGAATTCTCACACATAATCTCTCTTGGCGCATCCATGAAATATCCGATCAATATTCCCATGTTCTATGTGCAATGGATCGATCGTGAGATCCCCATGAAAGAGAATATTATTTTAGAATACCCCAAGGGTATAGGCTCAATGCCGATCGCGAATTCCATTGTCCCCATGTGGTGGGCAGAAGGTGTCGCACAGTATCAATATGAAGACGCTCAGCAC
>JAYEJI010000189.1:0-7154 GCA_034660515.1 Fidelibacterota bacterium | reverse complement strand
ATCATGCAGAAGATGATGTTGGTTCGCTAAGGCGAACCAACAATTGACAATTGACAGTTGACGAAGGACAATGAAATGTTCAATTATGAATTGAAAATTAAATATTATTATCCAATATAAAAATAGAGACAAAGCAATGCTCCGTCTCTATAATTGTCCATTAATAATTGTTAATTAAATTATCAACTGTCCTTTGTCAATTTTCAATTGTTTATCGCCCCAAACGATACGATACTTTCATAAGAAATACATTATAAGGTATCTCTTCGTTCAGAGCTTGAATGTTTTCCGGCAAGATGAGCCGGTTTTCGTTACTGCCAACATCATTGTTCAGGGACCAGACCAGGAACAAAGTAGATCCGGGCTGGTATTCCCAGCGGAAGACGAGGTTGGACTGAAAAGAACTGTAAACGAAATCCGGGTTGCCAAAGGAATAATCCCAGGATACATTCCGGTCCTCATCACAATAGTAAGTCCCGTTATTCAGTTCTATATTGTCGGTAAAGAGATCAAAGCGATCCTCATAGACCGGATTGTCACCGTCGGTCACAACCTTGAAATCATTATATTTTCCGCTGACAAAATAAGGACGCCCGCGGTATTCCAATGATATTTTCGGTGTGATATTGAGATTAAGACTGAACTGCATACTGGCAGATTCCTGATGGATCTGTGCCAGAATATACCGGGGATCGCCATAATAATCAACTCTGGTAACATACTGGAACACATTATGAGTTCTGCCCCAATCCGCGTAGAGAGATATATTCACATTTTGGCTGATCTTCCAGCTGATCTCTGATTCAAGACGCTGGTTGTGATGCAGACCGTCTTTGTTAAAGCCATTTAATGTAAAGAACCATCCATGAATATCTTTTGTATAATCGCTGCCGAGCCACATCCAGGTATATAACGATCCCGGTGTACGCAGCCTGGGACCTCCACGCAAGGCAGTGGAACTCAAAAATTCCGAATTACCTTCAATCCCAAGATCAAGACCCATAAGATTTTTGAATCGGGTTTCCATTTGGAGATTAAAACCCGAATTCTGATGCAAGCCGCCAAAATTCCAGTTATTCCACTGGAGCAGACGGGTACTAAAGTTTCGGAATATAGAAAATGGCTCATTCTTGCGATAATTTAACCAAATATTTTGTGAAATGTTGTCAGTTCCGCCGATAAAACCCACATCATTAAGTTCCAGGCCGGGTGATTTCCATTGAACTTTAAACGCGGCCTGAAAAGAACCGGAGAATTTGCCGATACGTGCAAAACCACCATGTCCCATTAGATAAGTGCGCGAGGTATCATAATTTACCCAATCGGCATCCGGTCGTTGAAAAAGGTGAGAAGAAGAAAGTTGAGTCCGGGAAATAGCTACCTTTGAGCCTTGTACATAAGAGCCATAAGCTCTGGCATCGATCTGCCAGATATGGTCTCCAAAGTAATGCCGTAGGTCAAGGCCGGTAGTATATGCTTGTTTATGCAGGAAATTTAAATGCTCATCATCTAATTTACGATTAACTGCCGTTATAATACCACCCACCTGGGTCTTTCCATTATTCAGGTCTTGTCTTAATGCGGCAATAGCATAATTGGTCAACGGTTCCACAGTTACCTGCGATTCTTCTCCGCCACTTGATATTGTCGCATATTCTTTTTGGGTAACGGCCTCAACGATACCGATGTTCAGTCCGCTTTCTGTTCGGCCTGTGATCTTAGCGGCACCGAGAATATTCGTTGCTTGCGGTACTTTGGCGTAGTCGTTATTACCGAGAGAGGGCCAGTAATGCGGAGAACGGCCAATACGCCGCGAATGAAAAAGCTGTTCTTGTTCGCCATAGGCATCCAGCGAAAAAGAGGTAATATTATTTCCCTCAATAAAGAAAGGCCGGCGTTCACCGAAAAAGGTTTCAAAAGCGGTAAGATTTACGGTCGCAGGATCCGCTTCCACCTGGCCAAAGTCCGGATTGATCGTAAAATCCATAGTGAAATTATTGGTCAGGCCGATCTTCCCATCAATGCCGCCATTAAATTTTATATCGGTACCGTCCATATAAGGATTGCCTTCTTCGGCTTCGTAAGTGTCAAGATTGCCCACAGCATAGGGATAAATATCCATGACTTTGCGAGCTTTAATATTATATAGGCCGCGTAAAATCCCAAAATTATGAATAAGTCCGGAAGCATCTTGCGGATGCTCCATCCATAAACTTTGTTCGGTCGTTCTTTGAACTTCGCGCATGATATCAAATCCCCAGACTTGCTCTTCAGCATTGACAAAGCGCAATTGTGATAGGGGAATACGGAACTCCGCGACCCAGCCTTGTTCGTCGATCCGGGTTTTAACCCACCAAATAGCATTCCAAGTGATATCTAGATTTCCGCCATCTTTTGAAATAAAGGCATCTCCCATTACCCCGGAGGCATTTACGAAAAAACAATAACAGGTGTTTTTATCGTGATAACTGTCGATACAAACGCTAATAAATTCGGTATTGATATTGTCACGCCGGGCGATCTGCCGATAGATCTTATCCGGCTCGGGATCGTATGCCCGGACGGCCACATAAAGATTATTATTGTCGTAAACAATGGAAAATTCCGTATCGAAAGTCGCCGGTCTGTCATCATATGGCTGGCTCATACGGAAATCCCCGCTTACGGGGACGGTTTCCCAACAGGCATCATCAAGAATACCGTCGATCACGGGTGGATTATTTGTTCGGGACGTAATATATTCCCGGGGTGTTTCAGCAAATAGAAGTGTTGTAAACACCATTACGATAATGATCAGTTTGGATTTAGACATAGGACATACATACTCATTAATGTTGCGCCACACAGCATTCAAGTGTATTAATATAAGAATAACATGCTTTGGAGAGAGATTCAAGAAAAAAAGTTTAATAAAGTAATAATATTTTCAATAAATGCAGATAAGATATTGTTATTATTGTACTTAATTATGTTATTGAATCCTTTCGAGATTCACAAAAACCTTCCGGCTGGAACTGATACATCAATAGCCTTGGGTTTAAACCCAAGGTTATTGAAAAATTATCTTTCATATCCCCGCCTTAAAAGACGGGGCAAGGCAACTTTTTAATCTCCGAAATTTTGTCATAAAAGGGTCACTCGCCACCAGTCACGAGTCACGCGTTTCGCGTCACGTCTTTAACCATTTCAAAATGCGGGATCTCGATCTCGTAGAATCGATCTCCCCGCAATTCGTAATTCATGGCCTTATAAAAAGGAACAGCAGATTCTCTGGAGTGAAGGATGATGCGGGAATATCCTTCGCGGACAACAACCCGTTCGAATTCTTCTGCAATAGCTCTACCGATTCCCTGTCCTTGATATGCACCGTCCACAGCCATTTGCCGCATTTGGACCGTTTTGTTATCCAGCGGTGTGAGAATAACCGTACCGATCAATGTGTCATTATCAAAAGCAGAGATGTAAATATCTTTCTCCGGGAAATCAAAATCTGCGCAGGATTCCGGACGATCGAAAGGTTCGATCAGGACGCGATTGCGCAGGATGATGCTTTCCTCGTAGAGAGGAGAATCGTGAGTGAAGGATTTAAAATGAATTTTCATATGCTGAATATACGCACATAATTTGCATTGACTCAATGGAAACAATTAAGATTGAGTCAATCGCAACAATTAACATTGACTCAATGATAATACTATGTTTGATTATTCGGCAACAACCTCGTCTCCACAGGATTCGCCGAGTTTCTTTTCCATGCGTTTATGTTGAAATGAATCAAATACAACCGGAATAAAGAAAAGAGTTAAGAAGGTCGAAGCAAACAGACCACCGATAATTGCACGTGCCATGGGGCCCCAGAGTTCAGCTCCTGACCCCAATTCCATTGCCAGCGGCAACATTGAAAGAATAGTCGTTAATGCTGTCATCAGAACGGGACGTAGCCGTGTTTGAGATCCTTCAAGGATAGCATCGGTAACATGTTTCTTACCTTCACGGATCAAGCGATTGATGTAATCAACGAGTACAATTCCGTTATTTACCACAATACCAACCAACACCACCACCCCGATCAGCGAGGTCATATTCAGTGTTGTTTTCGTAAGGAACAGTGCAAGGGCAACACCGATCAAGGCAAGGGGTATTGTAAATAGAATAATGAAGGGATCCAGCAGGGATTCAAATTGCGATGCCATAACCATGTAAACCAACATGATCGCAACGAGAATAGCGAGCATGAATGATCTGGAGGTCTCCTGCATATCTTCTGCAGCTCCACTGATCTCAATGCGGAAATCTGCCGGCATGGCGATAGTTTTAATTTCTTCCTGGATCAAATTGGTAAGTGAGCCCAGATCACGACCAATGACGTTTGAATTAATAGTTACAATACGGTTTTGGTCTTTACGGAAAATAGCGACTGGGGCATTCGTTTCTTTGATCGTTGCAATGGCGCTTAAGGGAACCTGATCTCCGGTAGGTGTTTTAATAAAGATACTCTTTATGTCTTGTTCCGATTCACGGAATTCACGGTCAAGCTGAACATAGACTTGATATTCATTTCCACTTTCCCGATAAACGGAAGCAACTTTGCCCTTTACGGATGTTTCAACGATTCGCGCAAGCTGCGCAACATTGAGACCCATTTTCCCGGCTTTTTCCCGGTCGATCTCAATCGTATATTCCGGTTGTGGATCTGAAAAAGACATATCAATATCAACAAAACCTTCAATATTGTCCATTTTAGATTTTATCTCATTTGCAATTATTTCACCCCGGACAAGATCATAACCATATATCTCAATGCTAAGATCACTGCCACCGCTCATGGCATTCATGCCACCACTTGAAAAGGTCGCTTTCACCCCGGGAATTGCATTCATTTTTTTGCGAAGAACATTTTGGATCTCAAATTTACTGCGTTTACGTTCTGTTTTATCGCTTAAAGAAATTGAAACGCTGCCGCTGTTGGTAGTTCCACCAAAGATCGAAGCCAGGCCGGTTCGACTACCAAAATTTACGTTGATATTTTCAAGTTCAGGTACTGAAGAGATAATCAGAGATTCGATCTGGGTAAAGTAAGTGTCGGTAACCGGTAAAGCAGTGCCGACAGGGAGCTCAACATTAAAGTTGATCTCGCTATCATCGGTTTTAGGCATAAACTCAAATCCTACCTGACCCAAAAGTACAATACCTATGACAAAAAGTCCCAAAACAGAAAAGACCAGAGTTTTCTTGTGATCAAGTGACCATGCCAAAGCTTTGCGGTATACCTTGCTAAGCCCATCAAAGAAACGGCCCATGCTACCGTCAAACTTTTTCATCAGCGTTGTTTTATGTTTTTGCTGTTTTTGGGAAAGTAGTTTAGAGGATAGTAAGGGCACCAATGTTAGAGAAACCAACAGCGATATCGTCAGCGATACGATAATGGTCAGTGCCAGATCACGGATCATCATACCGGCAAGGCCACCAACAAAGAGCATTGGAATAAAAATAGATAAAGTTGTCAATGTCGAAGCCATAACAGCTGTTCCAACTTCAGAAGCGCCTTTATCGGCAGCTTCACAAATGGGTTCACCAAGTTCATGATTCCTGCGGAAAATATTTTCCAGGACCACAACAGAGTTATCTACAAGCATTCCAATTGCAATAGCTAAACCCGCCATGGAGATGATGTTCAAGGTTACATCCAATAAATTCATGACGACGAAGGTCACAACAATTGAAACCGGCACAGAAACTGCAGCGATCACAGAAGACCTGAAATTACGCAAGAAGAAAAACAATACGAGACCGGTTAATAAAAAGGCCAATGCACCCGTTGAAGCCAGGTTGCTTGCCGATTTTTGGATAAATTCCGATTGGTCAAAGTGAATAAATAATTTGACACCGCTTCCAACTGTTTTTTCAATATCTACCAAGGCTTCCTTTGCGGCGTTACAAACCTGGACGGTGTTGGCATCCGATTGTTTTCGAACGTTAATATTAATAGAGTTTTTTTGATTGTCGCGAACAATTGCGGTAACCTCTTTGTAACCATCAACCACATTTGAAACATTCTTTAAATAAATGGGCGCACCATAAGATGAGTATCCCACAATGGTGTTTTCAATATCTTCAATACTTTCAAATTCTGAATTGGTAATAACAGATACTTCTTTTTCACCTTCTTCTATCAATCCACCCGGAATAGGGAGGTTGGAAAAAGTAATCAGGTTTGCAGCATCCAGAATAGAGATATTGTTGGCGGCCAGCTCATAAGGATTGATATTAACCTGAATTTCCCGTTCCAAACCGCCATTAACACTGGCGGATGCGACCCCATCAATACGTTCCAGTCGCGGCTGGACATGTTCTTCCACTAAGCGGCGTAACTCCGCACTACCAAGTTCATCCGATGCAACCATAAGGCGCATGACCGGCATCATAGACGGATCAAACACGATCGTTAATGGATCAGAGGCGTCTGCAGGTAAAAAATCACGAACAAAATCGATCTTACGTCGAATATCGGTTTCTGCCTGATTCATATCCGATCCCCAGTTGAACTCAATTTGAATAATAGAGGTCCCTTTACTTGAAGTGGAACTGATATGCTTAATACCTTCTACTGTCGTGATCGAACTTTCAAGTGTCCGGGTAACAGTATTTTCAATATCTTCGGGACCGACACCTTCATAATTGGTAATAACGATCGCCATAGGGAATTCCATATCCGGATAAAGGTCCAGTTTTAAATTGGATAGCCCGAATATACCAAAGCCAATCGCGATCACATAGATCATGAAGAAAGTAACGGGTCGTTTTATACTTAATGATGATAATTTCATATATTTTTCTCTTTTTTGGAGCTATTTAACGATATTAACCATGGTTGAGTCGCTAAGGTTATTTTGTCCCATGATCACAACCAGATCTCCACTACTCAAACCTTTAACAACTTCGTATTGGGTTTTAGATTCAATACCAATTTCAATTGGCACTTGCAAGGCGACTCCATCACGTACAATAAAACAGTTGTAGGTTTCAACGACCTTTTCATCACGCAGATTGTCGCCAAAACGCTGTAATATAGTCTGTTTGCTTGTAGCAGCTTTAGCTATTGTCAGAACATTGTTGCGTTCATTTGTGATAATAGCGACCCGTGCAAACATACC
>JAYEJI010000188.1:0-24757 GCA_034660515.1 Fidelibacterota bacterium | reverse complement strand
TCCCACAGGGACCCCTTTGGGGGAACTTCCGACTTCCTGCGAGGAGTTTCATCTTACCCTTAATTGTCGGGGCGAGAAGATTCGAACTTCCGACTTCCTGCTCCCAAAGCAGGCGCGCTAACCGGGCTGCGCCACGCCCCGAATGACAATTCGCTGTCAAGTGGAATTGGGGCACTGCGTCCCCGGGAGGGTGAATGATGGGACTTGAACCCACGACCACTTGGGCCACAACCAAGCGCTCTACCTACTGAGCTACATCCACCATATAAAGCCCGTTAATATAAGGGAAAACAAATTCAAACTGCAATAGTTTTTTTAGCAAGATCAAGGACAAGGTCAAGAATAAGATTCAGTCCAAGATTAAGATTAGTATACAATATCCATCATTCATTATCCATAACTCATAATCCTGAAAATCCTGTAATCCAATCTGAAAAGAAATCGCGTATATCCAGTAATCCTGTCTAAGAATTATCAAGTCAGAATAGCATATCCGGTGTCACGGGAACCACACCATGCTTTTTGCATGTTTCGGCAGCTGCCTGATTTGCGAATTGGGCACAACTTTCAATAGGTAAGCCGCTTGCGTACAATGCTGCAATAACCGAGATAACTGTATCACCGGCACCTGTGATATCGGCAGCTTCGAGTTCTTTTGCCGGAATATGGAGCAGTTGTTCATTATTCCTCAGGATCATACCTTCATCACCAAGAGTTAAAAGGATATTCTTGACACCCAAACGATCCAATAATATCTTGCTGGCAGTCTTAACTGTTTCCAGATCTTCGATCTTATATCCAAGATGTGTTTCAGCCTCGTGTCGATTGGGTTTTAGCAGCAAGGCATTTTTATATAATTCGATATTATCGACCTTAGGGTCTACAAAAACCGGAATACCCTCTTTTTTTGCTATATCCATGATCTCAGTAATTATACGGGGAGTTAGGACTCCTTTATTATAATCCTGCAGAATACATGCATCTGCAACCTTTAATGAGCGTCTGATCTCTTTTATCAGGATATCCTGCATTTCTTCACTTATGGGGGTCCTTAGTTCATGATCTACTCGAATAAGCGGTGTTTCATTATTGAAAAATCGGGTCTTTTGTGTTGTAATTCGACCCTTTTCTCTCAACATGCCAGTACGCTTGATATTATGTTTATCACATAGATATTCAAGGCGAAAGGCTTCAAAATCATCACCTGTAACCCCGATTATCTCGGTGCTGGCACCCAATGAAACCAAGTTGAGGCAAACATTCAGTGCGCCACCCAAACGATTTTCCATCGTGTGAATATCCAGGACATCAACAGGAGCTTCGGGTGATTGGCGTTCGATTTTTCCGGTTGAAAAAATATCAAGAATTACATCACCGATCACGGTAATATTCTTGTTTGCGAGTGTGGCGAGGTATTTTTTAATCATGCAGGGAATTTAAAACAATGAAAAAGTAAATAAAAGTGAAAACAAGGAATAAAAATCATTTCAAAAAACGCCATGGATTTATTACATTCATGTTTAATTTGCATATCAAAAAGGTGAGCAGATGTTAAGGAAAAAGATCAATCGATACAACACGGATTGCTTGAAGTTTGATGCCCTTGAAGAAGTTTTTGGTACAAAGGATATAATCCCTTTATGGGTTGCGGATATGGATATTCCTGCGCCGACTGTGGTACGACGAGCACTACGACAACGGTTACACCATCCGGTTTATGGGTATTACATTCATAATAAATGTTTTTTTGAATCTATAATAGGATGGATAAAAGATCAATTTTCCTGGGAGATCGAAAAAGAATGGATCACCTATACGCCGGGGATCGTACCTGCTATTAATATTGCGGTCATGAGCCAGACGGAAAAAGATGATGAAGTGATCATACAAACACCAGTCTATCCGCCTTTTTTCAATGCGGTGACCGATCATAACAGGAAACTTATTACGAACCCTTTGAAGAATGAGAATGGCCGGTATAGCATAGATTTTGATGATCTGAAAAGCAAGATCAGTTCTAAAACTAAAATGCTTATTCTATGCAATCCGCATAATCCAGTCGGACGGGTCTATACTTGGGAAGAGTTGACCGAACTGGGGAATATCTGCCGGAAAAATAACATTATTATCGTTTCCGACGAGATCCATGCCGATGTCGTATATAAGCCGAACAAGCATATTCCTATCGCCGGTATCTCTAAAGAATTCTCGGATATTACGATCACCTGTATGGCTCCGAGCAAAACCTTCAATATTGCCGGTTTTGCAACATCTGAGATCATCATTGAAAACAAAGAGATCCGTGATAAATTTCGTTATACCACCAGTACTTTACATATTTGCGGTAGTAATATTCTGGGCGATGCGGCATTGATCGCTGCGTATAAGCATGGAAAACCCTGGCTGAAACGTACCATGAGATTTCTGGAAAAGAATATCGATTTTGTGGTCGGATATATTCGGGAGAATATTCCATCTATTCATGTAAGTAAACCGGAAAGTACCTTTCTGCTCTGGTTGGATTGCCGTGAATGGGGGATGAGCCGGAAAGAATTGACCGATTTCTTTATCAATGAAGCCCATCTTGCTCTGAGTGACGGTTCCATGTTCGGCGAATGCGGTGAAGGTTTCATGCGAATGAATATTGGAACTTATCGTAGAACCTTGAAGAAAGCTTTGAAGCAATTGCAAGAAGCGGTTGATAAATCAATTGACAAAGGATAATTGACAAAGGACAATTAACAATAATTATAAAATATTACGTAGGGGTTCGACATGTCGAACCCTTTTCTTTTACGCATTAATTATTGTATGAATCAGGTACAAACTAATTGGTACAAATTATCTTTTGATAAGCTCTTCATTATATTACATTTCGGTATGAAAAATACCCCCGAACTCCTTGCTCCGGCAGGGAACCTTAATGCAGCGATCACCGCATTTGAACATGGCGCAGATGCCGTCTATGCCGGTCTGGATAAATTCAATGCCAGAGAGCGCACAGAAAACTTTTCCTACGAAGATTATGGCAAATTGATGGCCTATGCCGGAAAGCATGATAAGAAAGTTTATCTGACCTTTAATACATTGATCAAAGAAAATGAATTACAGGAAGTTTTAGGCATGCTTACACGTATTGCACGTTTGCTTCCGGATGCAATTATTACTCAGGATATTGGCATTGTTGCAATGCTGAGAGAACATTTTCCGCATATTCCCGTACATGCTTCAACCCAAATGGGCATTCACAACTCTGCGGGTGTCGCAATTGCAGAAAAACTCGGTATTGAACGAGTTATACTTGAGCGCCAGGTCAGTATGGATGAACTTACGCTTATGCGTAAGAATACTAAGCTTGAACTGGAAGTATTTATTCACGGTGCCTTGTGTTGTTCACTTTCCGGCGCCTGCCTATTTTCATCCTGGATGGGCGGTCATAGCGGGAATAGGGGAAAATGCAAACAGCCCTGTCGCCGTCGCTATTTTTCACCCGACGGGAATGGTTTTTTCTTTTCAACCAATGATCTTTATACACTCGAACATATTCCGGACCTAAAACGTGCTGGCATTGCTTCTCTAAAAATCGAAGGACGCCTGCGCAAGTCCGATTATGTTGCCGCTGTAGTTCAGGCCTATCGTATGATCTTGGATGCGGATGAAAATAATTTGGATATCTTGATGCCTGAAGCACGGGCTATGCTTGCTGGGGCTTTGGGACGTAAATGGTCATCAGGATTTTATGATAAAACACAATATGACAAAGTAGTTGAACCGGAACATATCGGGGTGTCCGGAAAGCAGATCGGTCGCGTACTTGAACTGAAAAAGCGTGGATTCATCATGCAAACCCAGCAACCCTTGAAGTTGGGTGACAAAATTAGGATCCAACCTAAAACCGGACTCGAAGGCCCCGCGCTTACCGTAACAAAAATATCTAAAAATGACCAGACAGTTACTCGCTTAAGTTCGAATGATACCGGTTTTATTCATTGTGATAAGGAAGTATCATCTGATGGCCTTGTTTATAAAATTGGTGTATCAGCCAAGGAATATGGTCGCTTGATCGAGCAATTATCCATTCTTGAAAATAATATTTATCTTGAAATAGATGTGCGTGCAAATGGATTGAAAGTACGGATCCCGCATCATCCGCATTTACCCGAATGGGAGATGGCAGTGGAATTTCCACAAGCAGAAAACCGGGCTGTGGAAGCGAAAATATTCATCAAAGAATTTAAAAAAGCCGGAATGCCAGATCTTGGTATCAAAAATGTCAAGGTTGAGATCGACGGTCAATATTTTGCTTCACAACGGGATGTTCGTAAATGCCGCCAGGCCTTTACGGAATGGCTGGAAGAGATTTATACTCCAATTTCCGAAGCAAAATGTATAGAACTTGAAAAACGATCAGCAGAAAATAAGATCATACATACTTTAGCAGTTCAAAACAGAGATCACTTACCAAAAAATGTTCAATTTGATCGTTTATCTGTAGAAAAAGATCCGCAAGCAGGTGATGAATATATTTTACCTGTGTTTTGTCCTGAGGCGGACTTGCCCGAGCTTCGCGAAAAGATTGAAATTGCAATAAACAAAGGAGTGCGGCATTTTCGTATTACTTCCTTGTATCAATTTGATCTTTTCAATGCTTATCCTGATGTTGTTTTGCAAACCGGATTTCCTCTTCCCGTCACGAACCATCTTGCTGTATATAAACTACAAGAATTAGGTGCGGAAAAAATGCAATTATGGGTTGAACTGGAAGAAGCGATCTTAAGGAACATGGCGGAAACCTTGCCCGATATGATAGAAATATATTGTTATGGACGATTACCCATACTGCAAACCCGCGCAGAATTACCTGTAAGTGGTAATATTACGGATGCACGCGGGGCAGGTTTTCATATTGAAGGAGATGATACTCTCACTCATTTATACCCCGAGGCAGTATTTTCCATTCCATTGGATGATTTTCCACCGGTATCCACCTATACCGATCTGACCCATGCCAAACCCGATGAAAAAAAGATATCGACTTTTAATTTTGAACGGGAAATGGCGTAAGACAAGATTCAAGAGACAAGAACCAAGAATCAAGTAGTAAAATATTTTTATCTGCGAAATCTGTATAATCTGTGGTTAATACGGGTTACACGTCACGCGTTTCGAGTTACGAAACAGGTTTCGATATCATCTTAAGGAATTCTTCCCGGGTTTCGGGATCATCATGAAATTCACCCAGAACCGATGAAGTAGTGGTGAGAGATTGTGATTTTTCGACACCGCGCATCTGCATACACATGTGCCGGGCTTCCATGACAACACCTAGACCTTTGGGCTCAAGAATCTCGAAAAGTGTATCCGCGATCTGCTGAGTCAAGCGTTCTTGGAGCTGCAAGCGCCGTGCAAAGACATCCACGATACGCGGCAATTTTGAAATGCCGAGCAATTTTTTATCCGGAATATATCCGATATGCGCCACACCGAAAAAAGGCAGAAGATGGTGTTCGCACATACTGTAGAATTCAATATCTCGTACAATGACCATACCTCTGGCATTTTCATGAAAAAGGGCACCGTTGATAACTTCCTGAATATCTTGTTCATAGCCTTTGGTAATATATTCCCAGGCCCGCGCAACCCGTTTGGGTGTTTTGATCAATCCCTCGCGCTTGGGATCTTCACCTAGCTCGAGCAACAGTTCGTGTACAAGTTGTTGAACTTTATCGTGGTTCATAATATTTCCTTTTTACCAACGATAAATTTAAGTGACAGAAATGATAATCCAAAGGGAAATGATTCTTTGGTTTAGAAGTTTAGGATTTAGAAGTTTAAAGTTTAGATGCTTCGGCGCAACAAGCGACTTTCTTCCCCTTTATCTCTCATCACTTATATCTTATCTCCACTCTTATCTCCACCTAAATTTTTTCTTTTATTTCATCAATGTGATATTTCCCGCAAATATTGTTTTCATCTCTGAAATCAAATACCTATATTTGCTAAAAATCAACAGCATGGAATCAAACAATCAACAGGGGAGACCTTAGGCGATGAAACAGTATCAAGATTTATCATTGAAGGGTAAATTTATGGGACGGTCCGTTTCCGTCATCAATGACCTTTCGTCAGATGAGCAATGGTATCTCTATAACAAAACCCGTCAGTTGAAAGAGGCTATTGTGGATCATAAGGACTTGACGTCTTTTAAGATCAATAACAGTAATGTCGGTGCTTACCTTGTCTTTGTTGAGCCAAGTACACGGACAAAAGAATCTTTCCTGAATGCAGTTAAGTTCCACAATGTCAAAACCAATATTTTTGATGCAACCACCTCTTCCTTCAATAAAAAAGAAAGTTACTCGGATACTTTTCGCATGCTCACCACCTACAGCCCATACTCTCTTTACATTATCCGCACTAAGCTTGAGGGCGTAACCCGCTGGTTGGATTACGATCTGGGACAATTTGCTGAAAGAATGGGACTAAGAAAACCGTCTTTTATCAACGGAGGGGATGGTAAACACGAGCATCCTACCCAGGAGATATTGGATGAATATACCTTCCTTGAACAAAATAATTTCAACCGGGAGCATATTCACATTGCTCTTGTCGGAGATCTTTTCCACGGACGAACGGTACACTCAAAAGCCGAAGGATTGAATATCTTCAAGCAGGTTGAAGTTGACTTGGTTGCCCCGAATGAGCTGAGTATGCCAACACACTACAAAAGAAAAATGGAATCCAATGGCTTCAAGATCAGGGAATTTGCGTCAATCGAAGAGTATCTGGCTCAGGAAAAAAGAGCAAATATTTGGTATTTTACCCGTCTCCAGCTGGAGCGCATGGGTGAGGATGTCAAGCAGCATGCCGAACGACTGACCAAATCTGTAACCTTTTGTCATGAATGGGTGGAAAAAATAGAGCAGGGGACAAAATTCTATCATCCGCTCCCAAGGAACCGGGAATACCCGACCATTCCGTTCTTTCTGGATAAAACGCCTCTTAACGGCTGGGATGTCCAGGCAATGAACGGGTACTATACCCGGGCCATACTCGTAGGCATGCTGGGTGGTAGTCTGGGGAAGGACTTTGAAGGCGAATCACCCAATGTTGAAATACCACACAAGGACTACATAGAAGAAATAACAAAATTCACATCAGTTCCCAAAGAATTCAAGATCGGCACGAAACCGGTTGAGAACGGGATCGTGATCGATCATATCGGAAAAGGTGAGGACATCTCAACGATCTGGGAACATATTTATAAAGCCAGAAAGATCCTCGGGTTGAATGTTGTCAGCTCTCATGGTGTGTACAAGTCACATAAAGACGGAAGTTACAAAGGAGTATTATCCTTACCGGGACTTGAGAAATTCGATCTGATGAAAATGAAGAAACTTTCCGCGATCGCTCCGGAAACCACACTTAATATCATAAAAGACAGCTTGGTACAAAAGAAATTCAAGATCCACTTCCCACCAAAGATCTACGAATTTGATGAGATCTCTTGTAAGAATCCCGATTGTATCTCTCATCCATCGCATTCGGAAAATGCAACACCCTTTTTCTTCAAGACCGAATCTAATACCTTTATCTGTAAATACTGTGATAAAGACCATAACTATAAAGACGTTTGGGATATTTAACTTAGAGGAGACTCATGGAAAACATCGCAAGACAGATCGCTAAAGCGGCCCTGGAGATCAAAGCCGTAAAATTGCAACCCGATAATCCCTTTACCTGGGCTTCCGGGTATAAAATGCCGATCTATAACGATAATCGTTTATTCTTGTTCTACCCTCAATACCGCCGTTTAATATGTGGGGGATTTGCCCAACTTATTAAGGAAAAAAATATTCCTTGCGATATGATCGCCGGAACACCCACTGCAGGTATTCCCCATGGTGTATTATTAGCCGATATTATAAAAAAACCTTTTATTTATCCAAGGAAATGGCAAAAAGGCCATGGATTGAAAAACAAAATCGAAGGTGTTCCTCATCCCGATATGATCAAAGGTAAAAATGTGATCATGATCGAAGATCTTATTTCAACCGGAGGCAGTTCGGTGGAATCACTTGAAGTTGTCAGGTCTGCCGGAGCAAAAGTAGATACTTGTTTATCAATTTTCTCCTATGGATTTCAGAAAGCCCGGGATGCTTTTGATGCGATCGGATCGAAATATCACTCACTGATCACTTTGGATACATTAATTTCTGTTGTTGAAGAAGAAAAATACTTCAATGCTGAGCAAATTAAACTGTTACGAGAATGGCAAGCATCGCCCTTTACCTGGGGTGAACGCTTTAAATAAAGGAAGAGACCATGAGTTACTTGAATTTTTTACGGGAAACTGCCGACCGGGCTGAAAATATAGTATGTATGGGATTAGATCCGGTGTTGGACTATTTACCTGCACGGTTGGGGTATCGCATTGATGAGATCATTCCTAATTACTTTGAAAAATTATTCGACGAAATGAGCAACCGTTATCTTAAACCGGCAGCATTTAAACCCAATCAGGGCTATTTTATCCGACTTGATGTTCCCCTGCAAGGTGACTTCAGCGGATCACTTGCATTATCTAAAACCATTAAGCTTTGCCGTGAATATTTTCCACATACACCCGTGATCATGGATTATAAGCGAGGTGATATTGCAACATCATCTGCCAATTATGCAAAAGAAGGTTTTGAACGCTGGGTAGCAGATGCGGTGACCATTTCACCTTACATGGGCTCGGATTCCGTTATACCCTTTCTTGAATATACCACGAAAGGGCAAGGGACTTATATCCTGAACAGAACATCCAATTCAGGCGGAAAAGATTTTCAGAACCTAAAACTTGAAGATGGTAAAACTCTTTACGAAGCTGTTGGCAATAAGATCATTGAATGGTCAAAAAAATATCCCGGCACGGGTGCGGTTGTGGGTGCAACCTCGATGAAAGAATTAAAGATTTTGGCCGAACAATATGCAGAACATGAGATCCCGTTGCTGATCCCCGGTGCGGGTTCACAGGGCGGTTCTGCCAGTGATGTAATGAAAACTCTGGAAAAAGCAAAATACGATGTCAAACTGGCTCGTATCAATTCTTCAAGCGGCTTAACACATCCATGGAAAAAAGACAGACATATTCCCGAAAATTGGGCAACGGTATGTGCCGATGCACTGGAAGCTTTTATTAGCGAGTGTAAAATATAGTTGTTTCCGGAAATTAGTTTGAATAAACGTAGGGGCTCGACATGTCGAGCCTTTTTTTCATGTGTACTAATTTCTATTTGATATTATTTTATTTTTGAACGATTTCTTTCCCAAAGGGGCTTAATGAAATAGCAGCAAGCTTAAAGTGCTGTTTGGCAAAGGGAATACCTATGATGGTAATGGCCAGTATGATCCCAAAAACAATATGAGTCAGAGTAATCCATATTCCTCCTATAAAGAACCAAATAATGTTCATGATAAGAGAAATAAAACCATTGTTCTTTTCTTTTTGTTTTATCGTCGTATCAAAAGGCATGAGCGTCATCATACCGATCTTAAGGGTTTGTAGTCCAAAGGGAATACCGACGATGGTTACCATCATGATAACACTTGCAATAAAATATTCAATAGCGGTCATCAAACCGCCAAATATCCACCAGATAATAGTACCAATTAATTTCATTTATACTCCTTTTAGATGATCTATAATATAACAGTATACAAAATAAATTGATAATCGGGTAATAAAATTAGAGGAAAAACTGATGATATCTACCATGATTTTTAATTTACATTTCAGTATAAATTGTATTATCTTAAAAGCTAAGAATAAGTAGTAAGGATGCTATGAAAACAGCCAATGAGATCCGAGAAATCCTGCTTGAACGCAGACTGAAATTTGCAACTGTATCAGGTGTGTGGACAACCAAACCTAATTTGATCCGCAAGGTAGATGATACTGTTCCTGATATTGATATTATTACTACAAAAAGTTTTCAAGTTCGCCCCACATCGGGCAACCGTGAGCCTATTGTGGCTGAAGTAGCTGTCGGATCATATGTTAATGCGGTTGGATTACGAAATCCGGGAATGAAAGTCGCTTATAAAGAATTGAAAAAACTTCGAACAGAAAAACCGCTGCGTTCGATCTTAAATGTATCCATATCGGGTAATTCTCCGGAAGATTTTGTTAAACTTGCTCAAAAATTTGAAGATATTGCGGATATGTATGAACTGAATTTTTCCTGTCCGCATGCCAAAGCGGGTTACGGGGCATCTATTGGCGTAAGTCCGGAACTGGTAAAAGAATATATGGATGCGATCCGACCGGTTACCAAGATTGCTCTATTTCCCAAATTGACACCTAATGTAGAAAATATCGGTGAAATTGCCCGTGTTGCGGTCGCAGCCGGCGCGGACGGCCTCGTGGCGATCAATACAGTGGGTCCTGAAGCTTACCGGGACCCGGTAAGTGATAAATTGGTATTATATAATCCCGATGGTCACAAGGGAGGCCGTAGCGGCGAACACATATTTGATGTTGCGGTACAAAAAATTAAAGAAATTCGAGAAGCTGTCGGTCCGGATATCCCCATTATTGGAATGGGTGGTGTTAGCCGCGGATCGCAGGTTCGTGCGATCCAACGCGCCGGCGCTAATGTGGTTGGAGTAGGTTCAGCCATAGCTCGTATCAATGATGAAAAATATAGAGAATACTTTGAAGCGCTGAGATTTGATACGGAAAATCACACGGATTCAGCTGCAAGCTATTTATCGGTCAAACGTTTGGCTAAATATAAAAAATATACCATCACTAAGATAAATGAACTAAGTGAGACCATGTGGGATGTGGAATTGGAAGGTGATCCGATCCTTTTCAAAGCCAGTCAATATGTCTTTGTCTGGATACCGGGCGTAGGGGAGAAACCTTTCGGGATCGTCTCTTCGTCTCCATTAAGATTTATTGTTAGATTACGGGAAACGAATCCAAAGAGTAAAATAGGTAAGTTCACAAAAGCTTTCTTTAAGAAAAAAGTGGGTGAGCCGCTTTATGTCCGCGGTCCCTATGGAAAGCTAATGCCTGAGAATATGATGTCTCATGTGATCATTCTCAGTGGAGGTACCGGACTGGCTCTGGTTCCGAAATTGGCCGAAAGCCTGGCATTTGTTGGAAGGATCGTGAATGTATTTCATGGTGTTACAGATAAAAAAGAAGGGTGTTATCAAGAACTTATTGAACCTTATGCCACTATGAAAGTGGTTGAGGATGCAGGAAAGCCCGGAAGGATCCTTGATGCTATGGAAGAAAGACTTGAAGAGATCGAGACCAACAACTGTACTGTTTACACTATTGGTCCGGATATGCTGATGAAAAAAGCATTGGAACTTGCCGTTAAAAAAGGATGTTCTCCCGAATATTGCTACGCTTCATTGGAAACGAACAATATGTGTGGTATCGGAATGTGCGGAGAATGTGAATGTGGTGGGATTCTAAGTTGTAAAAACGGAACATTCTACGATTATCCTTTCCTGCAAAAGAATTATTTCAAAGAAGAATTAGAAAATAACTAAGTAAAAGGATTGAATATGTATAAACGACTCACGGCAATGAGTATTATGTTGTTAGTTCTTTTTTCTTGCGGGAAAAAAGAAGTAACTCCGGAATCTGTTAAGATTGCTGATCCACAAGTAAGTCAAACAGTTGAAGTCTCAGATGAAAAACGAGCTATGACCCCGGATGATTACGCGGACTGGCAACGGTTAAGTAATCCGACATTCTCCAAAAATGGGAAATGGACACATTATACGGTTCAACCCAATCGTGGGGATGTTCTATTAAGTTTATATGAAGTTGAAAGTGGCAAAAAAGTTGATTTTGAACGCGCAGTAAAAGCTTCTTTTTCACCCGATAATGACTTCCTTGTGTTTAAACGGGTTCCACTATTTGAAGTGAAGCGCAAAGCAAAGCTTGATAAAGTAAAAAAAGATAAAATGCCCAAAGATTCTTTGTGCGTTTATCTTTTCAGTGAAGATACACTTTTAATCATTCCGCGTGTAAAATCATATGATATGAGTGATGAAGGTTCACCCTGGATCACGCTTTTACATGAAAAACCTCTTCCTCCCGTAAAGGATACATCAACGGTTAAAGATACACTTACAACGGATTCACTTGCAGTAGCCGATACAACAGTGGTCGATACATCAAAGAAAAAGGTTGAATTAGTCGAAGAAAAGAAAAAAGAGAAAAAGGCAAAGAAGAAAAAAGTCCGGGAAGACGGCACACCTTTCTGGGTTTGGAATCCGGTGACCCAAGATACAGTGATAATGAAATATGTCAGTTCCTATACTATGAGTAAAGATGGAAAAAAAGTTGTTACCCTGACAAAACTAAAAACCGATTCCGTTCGTGTTTCCATCATTGATGCATGCAGTGGGAAGGTGAAGACTATCCTTGAGACTTATGGAAAAGCGAAATCTTTCAGTTTTGATAATGAAGGTAAACAATTGACATTTCTCTTTTCGGATGATACAACAGATGAAAAGATCTATAATATTTATTATTGGAAGACCGGACGAGCTAAAGCCAAGTGCTATCTCAATGAAGATGCACAGGGTATCAAAGAAGGCTGGGGAGTTTCATCCATTCGTATGCCAAAATTCTCTAAAGATGGAAAACGACTGGTCTTTGGTACCGCTCCACTTCCTGTAGAAGAACCTGAAGATACTTTGCTAAAGAACGAAAAAGCAAAATTTGATTTATGGTCATGGACCGATCCACTGCTGCAAACTCAACAGAAAAAGCAGTTGGCCCGTGAAAAGAAACGAAATTATCAGGCAATGGTCAATGTAGGAAGCAAAAAAGTCATTCAATTGGCAGATGTGGATGTGCCGACAATAAAAATGAGCAATGACAAAGATGAAAACCTTGTTTTGGGTGAAAGCAATCGACCTTATCGTCAATTGATCTCCTGGGAATCCATTGATTATTACGATTATTATCTTGTTGATGTCAATACAGGTAAAAAAGAGCTGATCCTGGAAAAAAAGAGCTTTGCCCCTCAATTGTCTCCTCAGGAAAAATACTTACTTTACTATGATCATGTCGATTCGAACTGGTATGCTATGGATGTAGATACTCGTAGGCTGCTGAACCTGACGGAAGATCTTTCGGTTGAGTTTTATGATATAGATGACGATAGTCCCTCTGCTGCGGGTCCCTACGGATTTGCCGCCTGGGGTTTGGATGATCATTATGCGTATATCTATGATAAATATGATATCTGGAAATTCGATCTCAGTGGTGAGAAAGTTCCATTGAATGTTACGAATGGAGCAGGACGTAAAGCTAAAGATATATACCGTTACGTAAAACTTAATGCGGATCTTGACTATATCCCGATCTCTCCGATCATTCTTGCCGTATTTAATGAAAAAAGTAAGAAAGACGGATATGCAACTGTCAATATGTATAAGGGCGGGGAACCTGAAAAATTGGTTTATTCCGATCATCAGTACTCCAAATTGAAAAAAGCAAAATGCTCGGATATTGTCATGTGGCGAAAAGGCACATACCGTGAATATCCTGATCTTTATATTTCTGATCTGAAATTTGAGAAAAGTGTTAAAGTCTCAGCAATGAACCCTCAACAATCCCAATTCCGCTGGGCTTCAGTGGAATTAGTGGAATGGAAAAATTCCGATGGTGTTGAATTGCAAGGAATGTTGTATACACCAGATGATTTGGATAAAACGAAAAAACATCCGATGATCATCTATTACTATGAAAAATATTCCGATTATCTGCATCAATACTTTATGCCCGGTCCGAGTTATTCTACAGTGAATAAAACCATGTATCCCAGCAATGGTTATATTTTATTCATACCTGATATTGTCTACAAGAAAGGGCATCCCGGTAAGTCCGGACTGGATTGTGTCATGACAGGTGTTGATATGTTACTTGGAAATTACAACTACATCAATAAAGATAAAATTGGTATCCAGGGACAAAGCTGGGGCGGTTATCAAACGGCCTATTTTGTCACACAGACCAATCGTTTTGCCGCTGCGATGGCCGGTGCATCGGTCTCTAATATGACGTCCGCATACGGTGGTATTCGCTGGTATTCCGGTTTGAGTAGAATGATGCAATATGAAGGTGGACAAAGCCGTATCGGCGGTACGCTCTGGGATAGTTTTGATCTCTATATCGAAAATTCACCGATCTTCTTTGCCGACCGAATAGAAACACCGCTTCTGATGATGCATAACGATAACGATGGAGCAGTTCCTTGGACTCAGAGTATTGAAATGATGGTCGCCATGCGCCGTCTGCAAAAACCTGCCTGGATGCTTGTTTATAACGATGATACCCATAATCTAACTAGGGCGAATTGGGGCAACAGGATGGATCTGACCATTCGAATGAAACAATTCTTTGATCATTATCTTATGGATAAACCTTTGCCACGTTGGATGAATGAAGGTATTTCTGCGATGGAAAAAGGCAAAGAAATGAAATACGATCTTATTGAAGAGAAATAGGTGAAATTTTTACAAAAAATAACATTGGCACAATTGCCCACACCCCTGCATGAATTGCCAAATTTGGCGGATAAGTTAGGTTTTGATGGGAAATTGTATATTAAACGGGATGATCTGACAGGCTTGGCAGCCGGTGGAAATAAATCCCGGAAGCTTGAATATCTGATGGCGGAAGCCTTAAAACGAGATACAGATACGATCATTACAACAGGCGGTTTACAGTCAAATCACTGTATTCAAACTGTTGCTGCTGCGAAAAAGCTAAACCTGGATTGTCATATTGTACTTTCAGGTGATAAACCTAAAGCTTTAAATGGTAATCTCTTTCTGGATCTCTTGACCGGAGCAACTGTTCACTATGTAAAAAGACCTGATCGTGACAGCCGAATGCACGAACTTGCGGAAAAATTGCGCAAAGCCGGGAAACATCCTTATGTGATCCCGGTTGGTGGATCAAATGCATTGGGAACAGTAGGGTATACAATGGCCATGCCCGAAGTAGTACGCCAAATGGAACTGATGAACATAAAATGTGATCGTATTATCGTTGCCAGCTCTTCCGGTGGAACAATGGCTGGAATGGTATTGGGTGCAAAAATTGCAGGATTTACCGGGAAAATTACAGGAATAAGTATTGATCGCGTGATGACAGGCAAGGAAGCATTTCCCCCCGAACTGGCTGAACTTGCAAATAAAGCGGCTGAATTGCTTGAACTGGATATAAAGCTGACAGCCGGGGACTTTGAACTCGAATACGATTATTTGGGTGATGGATATGCTGTTGTCGGAGATAATGAACGCAATGCCATCAAAACTTTAGCTCAAAGTGAAGGGATCTTTATTGGACCTGTCTATACCGGACGTGCTATGGGTGCTTTAATGGATTGTATCCAAAAAGGAAAATGGAAAAACGAAACCATTCTTTTCTGGCATACCGGTGATACCGCGGCACTCTTTGAATATGTCAATGAATTATAAATAAAAAAAGTACGGAACAGGCATGCCTGTTCCGTATATATTATATCAAATCCAAAAGAATCGTATCCAAAAACAACCACCCTTTCAGTGTACAAGAAATAGTATTTTCACTGCAAGTGAACCATTCCGGATGTTTTTGATCATATTTGATAAGATTTTGCCATGTTTCGGGTGAAACAGCATCCCTATTTAGTCCCTCAGAGCATCTAAGACGTGTTATAAGTGTGTCAGCCTCTGTTACACTGTCTTTTTCATAAAAATGTTCAGGATCGTCTAAAAATGTTTGAAGATCGGCACGATAGGCAAAGCGCTCACCTCCGATCCTGGAATGGGCTGAAGGGCCGATACCAAGATAATCCTGATCCTTCCAATAAGATGAATTATGCTGACTTTTCTTTCCGGTTTTGGCGTAATTGGAAACCTCATAATGCTCATAAGCATGCAAGGTAAGCTGATCATGAATATTATAAAAGAAATCGATCTCCACATCTTCATCTGGTTTTGATACTTCAGCATTATCGATCATTCTCGCATATGGTGTTCCTTCTTCACTTGTTAAATTGTATGCTGAAATATGTTCAGGATCAAATTGAAGGATTCCGTTCAATGTTTCTTGGAGAGATTGAGCCGATTGTCCCGGGATAGCATAGATAATATCCACTGAAAGATTATTAAAAATATTTCGGGCATTCCTCAAACATGTTATTGCCGTTTCAGCTGAATGCAGACGACCGAGAAACTGTAACTCATCATCATTGAGAGATTGAATACCGATAGAAAGCCTGTTGAATCCGATATTCTTCAAATCTTGTAAAGAGCCTTCTTTATTCGAGAACTCGGGATTGATCTCAATAGTTATCTCCGGATCCTCCCTCATCATAAAATTATCTTTCACTGCTTTTAAAACACTGGATAAATGTTGAGTGGAGAGTAGATTTGGAGTACCACCGCCAAAATAGATCGTTTCAATTTTATGTGTGGTTTTTAGTGTACGGCTATGGTAAATGATCGATCTTTTTACGGCTTTCACGTAATCATCCATTTTTTTTGGATCTTCAATACTGTAAAAATCACAGTAATGACACTTGTGCTGACAGAAGGGAACATGAATGTAAAGTGACAGAGCTTTCATAGAAATAAAAAACCCCGCTCAAAGAACGGGGTTATAAATATATAATAAATAATTAATTATCCATTGAACGGCCACCGCCCATACGCAAAACCTTACCCTCGGTATTTTTTAGGTTCTTAGTGGCGTTACGGCTATCGATCACAAGATTTGCATTATCAACAATAAACTGATAATCTACATTTTTGTGAGCGGTCGTGATAACAACGGCATCCAATGATTTCAGCAATTCAGCTGTTAAAGGAACAGATTCAACTTCACCGCCATTGCGTTTAAATAAAGGACAATAAGGATCGTGATAACAAACTGTTGCGCCACGATCTTCAAGCAGATTGTAAACATCAAATGCCGGTGATTCGCGCAGATCATCGATATCGTTTTTGTATGCCATACCCAGAACCATGACATTTGAACCGTTCAAGGCTTTACCGTGCATATTCATGCCATCCATAAGCGTATGAACAACATATTCGGGCATAGCTGTATTGACTTCAGCAGCAAGATCGATAAATTTAGTCTTGTAGTTCAAAGTCTTCATCTTCCAGCTTAAGTAATGTGGGTCAATAGGAATACAATGACCACCCAATCCCGGTCCGGGGTAAAATTTCATAAAACCGAAAGGTTTGGTTGCCGCAGCATCTATGACTTCCCAGGCATCAACACCCAAACGATCACACATGATGGCCAATTCATTGACCCAGCCGATGTTGATCATACGAAAAGTATTTTCAAGTAATTTAGCCATTTCAGCAGCTTCGGCAGAAGATACCGGTACGATCTCATCAAAGATCTGATCGTAAATAGCTTTTGAGTGTGCTAAACAAGCAGGCGTAACACCACCCAGTACCTTGGGAGTATTTTTTGTAAGATAAATCGGATTGCCCGGATCAACACGTTCGGGTGAGAACGCTAAATAAAAATCTTCACCACATTTCAATCCTGATTTTTCAAGTCGTGGAAGCATGTATTCGCGGGTAGTACCGGGGTAAGTGGTTGATTCTAAGATAACAACCAAATCTTTGTGCATATATTTTTCAATTTCTTCCAAAGCGGAAGTGATGAAAGACATATCCGGATCTTTAAGTTTGTTCAAAGGAGTGGGAACACAGATCGAAACAACATCCATATCTTTGATCACTGAGAAATCACTTGTTGCCACGATCAAACCTTTGTCAACAGCAGCTTTTAGTTCTTCATCTTTTATATCGCCTATATAGTTTTCACCCTTAGCGATCTTTTCAATTTTTACCGGGTCAATTTCGATACCGGTCACTTTAATACCAACATTAGCAACTTCCACAGCGAGTGGAAGTCCTACGTAACCAAGTCCGATCACACAGAACTGTGTATCTTTTGTTTTCAATTTGTCCAGAAATGTCATGTATGTGCTCCTCATTTTTCTTAAAATTTCGCAACATTAATAATACTTAAAAAGTGTAGTTTCTCCAATATCAAAATTCGTATTTGGATAGTATCTCATTCAGTGTTGGAAGTGCTTTGTCCTGCTCTGAAAGAATGGGATTCTTTACTAATTCACCTAGGTTCAAGCTTTGATCGTCCCAATGGATACCAGCCTGATGCTCGGGAGCATATGGAGCAGATACCTTATAAGATATACAGGATTCTTTAGATAAAACATAATAACCGTGTGCCAGTCCCTCAGGGATGAATAACTGGTCTTCATTTTCAGCTGAGAGTCTTATCTGTATCAATTTTAAAAAAGTTTCAGAATCTCTGCGGAGATCCAGAACAAAATCCAGAATTTCACCACTGATCAATGTAATGAGTTTTGCCTGTTCATAGGGAGACGTCTGAAAATGCAATCCGCGAAATACATTCTTCTTTGAATGTACCAGATTATCCTGTACGAATTTGACATCAATGCCGGCTTCCGCAAGGCGTGTATCACGGAACGTTTCACGGAAATTACCACGTAGGTCCGAAAATACTTTCGGCCTCAGTTGTATTACATCAGGAATGTCAGTTTTAATAATTTGCATGTTTATCCTAATAAGCGCATTTACTACGACCGGTGCATACGAAGATGAAACCTCTATCCTTCATATCTTGGGGATCGTAAATATTGCGTGTATCAATAAATATAGGTGATTTCAAAAGTGACTTAACGCGTCTGAGATCCAAAGAGCGGAATTCATTCCATTCGGTCATAAGTACCAAAGCATCAGCGCCTTCAATCGCATCGTAGGCATTATTTTTATAATCAAGGTTCGGGAAATCGCGTTTAAAATCATCGCTGGCTACCGGATCATAAACTTGTACACTTGCACCTTCTTTTTGCAATAAAGGAATAACGACTTTAGTAGGGGAGAAGCGTGTGTCATCGGTCTCTGGCTTAAATGCCAGTCCGAGTATTGCAATTGTCTTTCCTTTGAGCTCCGGTATAACAGATTTCAATTTAGTGACTACGCCTTCTTTTTGGTATTCGTTCGCTTCAATAGTTGCTTCAACAACCCGGCTTTTAACACCGTGCTCTTTGAATATTTCAACTAAGGCCATAGTATCTTTAGGAAAACATGAACCACCGAAACCGGGGCCTGCATGCAGGAATTTCGGTGAAATACGGCCATCAAGTCCCATTGCTTTAGCAACTTCACTTACATCGCCACCAACGATATCGCAAAGATTGGCCATTTCATTAATAAATGTGATCTTAACGGCAAGAAAAGCATTTGAAGCGTATTTGATCAATTCCGCACTTTCTATATTGGTTTCAACATAGGGTACACCGCGAATGATAAGTGCATGATAGACATCTTTCATGATGGATTGAGCTTTTTCACTGCGTGATCCGACTACAACACGATCGGGATTCAAAAAATCACCTACGGCAGAACCTTCACGAAGAAATTCAGGATTGGAAACCACATCGTAAGAGTCTTTTCCACCGGATTTATTTTTGATCAATTCTAATGTCTTCTTTCCTGTCCCTACAGGAACGGTAGATTTATTGATAAAAACTTTATAATTATTCAAATTATTGGCAAATGAAGTTGCAACGCTCCACACAGCCCGGAGATCTGCTTCACCACCTTCACCGGGAGGCGTCCCGACGGCGGAAAATATAACTTTTGAATCTTGAATAGCTTGATCAATATTCGTTGTAAAGCTCAAGCGTCCTGCACGGACATTGCGTTGAACAACTTCCAATAAACCGGGTTCATAGATAGGAATACCGCCTTCCTGCAGTATCTTGATCTTGGATTCATCAATATCAACACCGATAACGGAATTACCAAAGTCCGCTAAACCGGCAGCTGTAACCAATCCTACATACCCTGTCCCAACTACACAGATCTTTTTCATTTTTCCTCCGTTGTTCCATCCATTTCCGGACGGATAATATTTACATAAGTGCCTGCATCAACAAGCTCAAATAATTCAATAACATTCTTATTGCTCATACGGATACACCCCTTAGACTGAGGTGTTCCCAATAATCCTTCCTCATGTGTTCCGTGAATGTACACAAAACGCCAATAGGAGGTATGATTTATCTCCTCGAGGCCTTTCAACCAGATGATCCGGCTTGTAACGGGATCTTCTTCAACATTCGTGGTATCGGTAAAGATCGTTGCGATCTCGCCCGTAGGACGGCGGTCGTAGAAGCACATACCCAAAGGAGCATTATCACCGTACTTGCTATCGACCACATGAACACCCCAAGGGGTTTGATTACTGCCCCTTTCAGCACCATAACCATACTTTGAGGCTGATATGACATAGTTATCAAGGATTTCCAGCCCATTCTTGGCTGAAACAAGAAAGAGCTTGTTATCATTTCCATCGATGAGAATTAAGGTATCCAATTCTGTGACACCAGTCACATTTTTGATCTCTTTAATAGCATTTGTCAGTCGCTCGGTATTTGGCTTATACACTTTTACCCTTGTCATGATAGTGACTTCGATCTGAAGCTCTTCTGTATTTTTTTTGCAAGATGTAAGTGTTAATAAAATCAGCAAAGATACTGTAAGAGAAACAAGGTGCCTGAAAAATGTATGTTGTTTCATATGCATGCTATTATTTATGTTAGTACAGCCGGGGAGACTCGAACTCCCACACCCTGAGGGCGCCAGATCCTAAATCTGGTGCGTCTGCCAATTCCGCCACGGCTGCATAATTGACTGGCGAATATATGGAAAGAAGGCAGAAAATCCAACAGGAAATCAATAATCGTTTTCAGCTTTTTTCCCTTGCAGGATAGCAATTCCGGATGATGTACCGATCCTTGTTGCTCCCGCCTCTATCATGGCCATCGCATCTTCATACGAACGAACCCCACCTGAAGCCTTTACTTCAAGCGCATCTCCAACTGCAGTTTTCATTAATTTAACATCATCAACAGTCGCTCCGCCCGAACTGAAACCGGTAGAAGTTTTAACAAAATGAGCGCCGGCAGACTTAGAAAGTTCACAAGCAATGACCTTTTCTTCATCCTTTAGTAAACAGGTCTCAATAATGACTTTTACAGTATTTCCTTCTGCCGAAGATACGACTGCTTTAATATCCGCTTCAACGAGAACTTTATTTCCATTTTTTAAAGCGCCGATATTAATGACCATATCAATTTCATTTGCTCCATCTTCAACAGCCATCAGAGTTTCAGCGGATTTAATGGAAGGTATGGATGCTCCCAGAGGAAAACCTACCACAGAAGCCAGTTTAACTTTAGTTCCGGCTAGAAGTCCAGCACAATAGACTACATTGCATGGATTAACACAAACAGCGGCAAATTCATTTTCAATGGCTTCTTTGCATAATTTTTCCAGATCTGCATTAGTTGCTTGTGGTTTAAGCAGAGTATGATCGATATATTTTGATAATTTCATGATCTATCCCATCAATTCTTTAATTTCACTCAGGAATTTATCTCCCAATTCATTGGCCGCATCGGTTGTCGGTGCTTCACTGTAAACCCGCAAAATAGGTTCGGTGTTGGATTTGCGCATGTGTACCCAGCGATCCGACCAGGTGATTTTCAAACCATCCACGGTATTGCAGTTTTCATTGGCAAACTTGATCTTAAGTTTATCTAAAATGGCATCAGGATCGTTGGATCCTATATCAATTTTCTTTTTCCCCATTTTGTATTGAGGAAGATCGGCATATTTTTCGCTCATTGGACGTTCATCGGAGGCCAGAAAGTTCAATACCATGGCAGCACCAACGAGTGAATCTCGTCCAAGGTGAGAATCGGGTGAGATGATTCCGCCATTACCTTCACCACCGATCACTGCATCGACTTCTTTCATCTTTTTTGCCACATTGATCTCACCGATAGCTGTGCGTAAGCATTCCGCGCCGTATTTTTCGGCAATATTTGTGACTGCCAAAGTCGTAGAGAGATTTGTGACCACTTTGGGATCCGGGATCGGACATTGTGAGAGCACGGTTTCAGCCGCCATGACAAGCGTGTATTCTTCAGAGAGATAATTACCTTTTTCATCGGCTACGGCCAGTCTATCCGCATCGGGATCCACAGCCAGTCCAAGATCGGCCTTATTGTTTTTAACTGTTTCAAGCAGATCTATAAGATTTTCAGGCAGAGGTTCAGGTGTGTGCGGAAAATAACCGTCCGGAACACAATTAACCTCAATAACCTCACATCCGAGTGCTTTAAGCATAGCAGGCAAAGCAAGGGAACCTCCGCCATTTACGGCATCGATCACAACCTTGAACTTTCGTTTACGAATTGCATCTACATTAAGGTAGGGAATATTCAGCACATTCTTAACATGCATCAGAACGGCATCTTCTTTTTGTTCATATTCACCAAACTCACCGGATGGTTTAAAAGTAAATTTACCGGCTTTTTTATTATTTAAAACTGCTGTGACTTGTTCAGCATCAAGGAAGAGTCCCGTTTTATCAATAAATTTGATCCCATTCCATGGAAAAGGATTATGAGAGGCTGTTATGGCAATACCTCCTTGAGCTTCCATGAGCTCGGTCAGAAGTTGAACGGTGGGAGTGGGAACAATACCGATATCAATGACATTTAGTCCCAGCCATTGTAAGGTCCGCGCAAAAATATTTGAAATTGCCTTGCCGGAAACACGAGAGTCACGACCTAATATAATTGTGCCTTTTCCGACCCATTGACCGAAGGCCGAGGCATATTCCACGACTTCCTTGGGTGTCATACTGTCCCCGATGGTCGCCCGGATACCTGATATTGATTCTATGAGCATGTTCACTCCATGATTAGTTCATTATTATCATATCGTTAAAGATAGGGATTTTCGGTAAGAGAGTAAACAATAAACTATGAACTATAAACGATGAATGATGAATGATAGTCCCTGAACCCTAAACCTCTAAACCCTAAACCTCTAAACCTCTTCTCCTTTCTTGACAATCCCCTCAATAAACCCTATTATTTAATTCAAATAATAAAAATCAATGTAAAGGAAAATATTATGCAGGATATTTTGAAGAAAGTGCTTGAAACGGTAGCTTTATACGGGCCAAAATTACTGGGCGGTATTGCGGTCCTGATCATTGGTGGATTTGCGATCAAAGCCATTAATAAAACCTTTGCTAAAATATTGGATAAACGAAACATTAATCCATCGCTGACCCCATTTCTAAAGGGAATAGTCAGTATTTTATTGAAGGTACTGCTCTTTATTTCCGTTATGACCATGGTAGGTGTTGAAATGATGTCATTTACAGCTCTTATCGCTGCGGCCGGACTTGCTGTAGGCATGGCTTTATCGGGAACCTTGCAAAACTTTGCGGGTGGAGTAATGATCTTGATATTCAAACCTTTCAAGCCAGGAGATTTTATTGATGCTCAGGGTTATATGGGAACGGTCAGCGAAATCCAGATCTTTAATACGTACCTAAAAACAGTCGATAATAAAACGATCATTATTCCCAATGGCGGTTTATCGACAGGTTCCATGACCAATTTTTCCGCAGAACCTCAGCGTCGTGTAGACTGGACCTTTGGGATTGGTTATGGTGATGACATAGATCATGCAAAAAAGGTTATTAAGCAACTTTGTGATGCCGATGAACGCATATTAAAAGATCCGGAAGTATTTATCGCTGTCAGTGAACTCGGTGACAGCTCCGTGAACTTTGTCGTGCGTGCCTGGGTGAATGCTCCCGATTATTGGGATGTCTTTTTTGCCATGAATGAAACCGTCTATAAAACCTTCGAGAAAGAAGGATTGAATATACCGTATCCGCAGATGGACGTACATGTGCACAATTGAGAATTGATAATTGACAATTAGGGAAGGGGGAGTAAATCGCCTGTCAGCCGCCTCGAAGCTTCGGGGGTGATGAAGGCTGGTGATTCGTGTGTGAATCGTAAGAGGTAAAACGTGAAACGTAGGGGTTCGACATTTATCCTGCGTAGCTTTAGCGAAGAAGGATGTCGAACCCGGGATCAGTAAGTGGTAAACAGTAAAATGTCAAGGAAAGCGCAGTCCAGTCATCTTGAGTCCCGACATGCGTCGGGAAAAGATCTATTCATATCGCAGGAAAGTTGATAGTTGAAAAATTCTAACTAAACTAAGGAGAAAAATATGAAATGGTTTATCGATGCATTTAAAAAGTATGTGGTTTTCAGCGGCAGAGCCAGCCGGAAGGCATACTGGATGTTCGTTTTGTTTTACATCCTTTTTGGCTGGCTAGCCATCATGCTCGATAGGATGTTCGGGACACCCGGAGTTGTAGATATCGATGTGGTTGGTGGCTATGGTAACGGACCGATCTATGGATTGTATTCTCTGGTGCTCCTCTTGCCCTCTCTCGCTATTTTGGTACGTCGCCTGCATGATATCGGCAAACACGGCGGATGGATCTTTATTTCTCTTATTCCCATTATTGGGTGGATCTGGATATTGGTACTCCTGCTCAGGGAAGGTGATCTAATGCAAAATATGTACGGACCCATTCCTGAAGAAGTATCGTGATAAAATTCAATCACATCAGATCATTAAGACCTCACACACGAGTGCACCGTAGGCCTACTACGCCGCCGTGCCACCCATAGCCCTTGGGCGAAGGATGGAAGTAGCCGGCTACGTAGGCTGTGCTTTAGCGAAGGTGTGTCATCCTGAATCCCGATGTTTCGGGATGAAG
>JAYEJI010000187.1:0-25291 GCA_034660515.1 Fidelibacterota bacterium | reverse complement strand
CCCGCCAAACCGGTGTACTGTGAGGGCCGGTGATCACGCATGACGGTACATCTTTTGCCGTCCGGAAAATATTCAGATCGCAAGATAAAATACCTTCGGGATCATAAACAATACGCAAAGGATGTTCCCCTTCGGTATCGCGTACGGTCAATAGCGGATCATCCGCAAGGACGGTTCCGATACCGACCATTACCGCATCAGCATCAGCACGCATTTTATGGACTGTTTTTCTTGATTCATCAGATGTGATCCATTTGGAGTGTCCCTGCTCATCCGCGATATAGCCGTCAAGTGTGATCGCTGATTTTGCGGTGATATAGGGAAAATTTCGGGTCATCATTTTAATGAAGGGCTGGTTCAATTCTGCGCATTCTTCCGATAGCACATTGCTAACGACCTCAATTCCGGCTCCGTGCAAGCGTTGTATTCCTTTTCCTGCGACAAGCGGATTGGGATCTTCCATCCCGATGTATACCTTATTTATGCCGGAACGAATGATCAATTCTGTACAGGGTGGCGTTTTACCGGTATGACAGCAAGGTTCCAGTGTGACGATCATCTCACACCCATGCAGGTTTGATCCGGCATCCCGGATAGCGTTCACTTCTGCGTGTGGACCACCATAAAATTCATGTTGCCCGCGTCCGATGATCTTTCCGTCACGAACGACCAGTGCCCCCGTGCGGGGGTTTGGCGAGACGCGACGAGTCCCGGAACCTGCCAGACGGATCGCTTCACGCATCAGCGTATGCATGGACCCTTGATTTTTCTTGTCCATAAAAAATTCCCCTATAACTCGGGGAAGAAAGGGGCATATGTTATCTTCTCTCATCCGGACTATACCGTCGGCGACTGAATTTCACAGTCTCAGTCCGACTTCGCCAAGGCTACGTCGGACTCGCGGGCTTTCACCGCCGGTAGGGATATTCTCCCTTCCCCGAAGATAAAGGAATATAGTGAATAGCCTAACCACTGTCAAAACATTTTATACATTCAATCTCCTGATTTCTAACATTAGGATTTTTCAACAATCTTTCATACATTTCATTACTGGTATTTTAAACACACAAATTTTATAGGGGCGCATTCTTTGTGCCCCTACCCTGTTTTAATGGGAATTGGAGAAGGCTGAATGAAAGTTATTACCATCGCTTTGGGCGGTAACGCACTGGGAAAAACACCAAAAGAGCAACAGAAAAATATTGCTAAAGCAGTCCCCTCTTTGGTGGATCTGATCACCCAGGGACATAAAATTATTCTAACACACGGTAACGGACCTCAAGTCGGAATGATCTATAAATCATTTGAATACGGAGCCGCGAACAGTGATAAGATCGCAGCAATAGATCTTCAGGAATGTACAGCAATGAGTCAAGGATATATTGGATACCACCTTCAACAGGGTATTATGAAAGAACTTAGGCACTTGGGCATGCCCTGGAACGTTTCCACACTTGTTTCCCAGGTTGAAGTGGACCCAAAAGATCCATCCTTCAAAAACCCCTCAAAACCTATCGGTGATTTCTATACCCAAAAAGAAGCACTCACGATGATGCATGAAAAGCCCGAACAAATATTTAAAGAGGATGCAGGACGAGGGTGGCGACGCGTCGTTGCTTCTCCAAAACCGAAATATATTGTTGAGCAAAAATCAATTCTAAATCTTCTCGATCATAAGTTTATTGTCATCACCTGCGGTGGTGGCGGCATACCTGTAATAAAGGATGAAAACAGTAATTATCATGGTGTTTCTGCAGTGATCGATAAAGATTTTACAGCCGCCATGCTAGCCGATCTTGTTGAGGCACATTATTTATTTATTTTGACAGCAGTCGACCATGTTTACCTGCATTTTGGAACAAACAAACAAAAAGAACTCAAAGAGATATCTGCCAAACAGGCGCGAAAATATATTAAAGCCGGACACTTTGCCAAGGGCTCCATGCTACCCAAAATAGAAGCAGCTTTGCGCTTTGTGGAATCTGCTCCAAATCGTCGCGCAGTGATCACTTCTCTTGAGAAGGCGCATCTGGCGATGAGTGGTGATGTTGGGACGGTTATTTACAGTTGACAATTGACCTGCCTACGCTTAAGCTGCGGCATGGCAAGCAAAGGACAATTGACAATTAAGTTTAATTATCTGTTCATCAGCTATCAGCAGACAGCCATGTTGAACTTAGCGTGTTTGATGTGAATGGCAGATTAGTCAGAACATTGGTGAATGACCAACGTATGGCAGAAATTTACCTGCTTAATTTTAATGCGAAAGATCTGCCCAGTGGAATTTATCTGCTTTATCTGGAAGCGAAAAAAATGTGGGTGTGATGAAGATCCAATTGGTAAAATAGTTTAAAACTAAAGAGAATGTACGATTGTATGAGTGTACGAGGAAAACGACGATAGGGTGAGAGGGGGATTCTGGACCCGTCAACGAATAACTGACGTTTCAGGATGGCACACCTTCGCCACCAACTACGCCTCATCCTACGCCAAGGCTACGGATGACAAGAAGGCTACGGTGTGCAGGCATTTTGGAATTCACAATTTACAGTTTACATCTTACGGTTCACCGATCACACCGTTTACCGTTTACTGTTTACTGAATTATTCGTATCCAAATGCCTTGAAATAAAAATCCAGTTCATCGCGAACCCGTTTTTTCAATTCCGGTGCTAATTCCTTGAATACGTTTTTCTTATAATCTTTAACTTCATTAAGGTGTCCCCGAATCGCTTTTTCGGCTTCTTTAAAATCGGGCAAACTCAATTCTTTATAAATACGTTTGACTGTTTCATAGGGTCTGTCCGATAGATCTGCGTAAGAGATCTCAATTAAATTCCCCTTGGGGATCATGTCACGGTCATCAAGATATTTCCGCAGGGTTTCTCTTGATATGTACATGACAAGATCCTGGATCTCTTGATCACTGAATTCGTGGAAAAATTGGGTTCGTACAACTATATCGTACATATGTAATGTAGAAAGGAAAACAGTATAAGGATCCCGGTGCAGAAAAATGAATTTTGCATGTGGGAATAGTTCCAGCAATTCCCGAACCCGGCCGGTATTGTGCGGGTTTTTGAGAAGCAGAGGCTTTTTGTTATTATAAAGACTGATATTCCTCAGTAGGTAAATGTAATCCCGTTGCCACAAGCGTTTTTCACGAACTGAAATACCTTTAAAGACATTGTACTTATCAAAGTACATTCGATTGCGCGGGAAGAAGAAAGTATGCATTCCCGTACGGGTTGAGATCATGCTAAATGGTTGTTCTTCTTCGGCCGGATAAGACGGTGATACCTTCACATTATCTTGTGAACGCTCTGTGGGAAAAAGTGGCTTTGACAATGCACGTACTACTCGTTTGCTCAATAACGCCACTGTGAACACAAAGGTTTGGTAATTACTAAGATATCCGTAACGCTTATCCATGTGTAAAAGATTATGAAGGAAGGTGGTTCCCGTACGCCAGTGTCCCAGAATGAATAACGGTGGTTGATCTTCAAAATTGATTCGCTTAAGGTTCCTGCGATTCAGGTTGTTTTGTAAAAGTTGCAGGGGTCTCGAGAGGTAGGTCATAAATGCAATACGGCGAGTCATCGGCCGGTATTTCTTATCGATGGTATTTTCTCGCTTCAGTTTTCTCCATACATCCGGACGAGCCACATATAATTGATGTTGTGAAAGAATATAGCGTTTTTTAGGATTTTTATTATCGTTTTGAATAATATCCATAACGAACTACCTTTTTTTAATTAATTCAACAATAGCTTCAACATTTTTATCGCTGATATCCAAAGTAAGATCAGGGTTTTCAGGAACTTCATAGGGAGTATCCACCCCAGCCAAATATTGCAATTTATTTTCCTCAGCCAACTTGTACAGCTCAGGCTTGTTAGCCTTACTGGTGGCAAGATCTGTGGACATATAGATCAGGTTAAAACGATCTTTTCCAATAATATCCCTTATTTGGTCGCGTGTATCTTTTAAGGGTGAAATGAAAGTGCAGATCGTAATGATCCCTTGCTCGTTCAACAGACGGCAAACTTCAGCAACGCGACGAAGATGTTCGGCACGATCGACAGAAGAATAATCCAATTCCTTTGAAAGTCCGGCCCGGACTTTTTCTCCATCCAGCAATATGGTAACATGCCCCAGATCAAAAAGTCGTTTTTCCAACATATAAGCAACATCAGTCTTTCCACTTCCATGTAAACCGGTGATCCAAATAGTCTGCCCTTTTTGCTGGTATTTCATTTCGCGCTCTTTTGGAGAGACCAGGCTTTTACCTTCTGCGATCTTTTTGTGGTCGGAATCCGATATCCGGTTTGGCAGATCTTCCGCGCTGACACGATCAATGATCATACCAACAGCCGATGTATTATGAGTAACCGGATCGATCAGAATAAATGAGCCGGTTTCATGATTACGCTCATAGGCATCAATAAATAACGTTTTACTTGTGGTTACAACAACCCGGCCGATCTCGTTCAGTTTAAAATGATCGGTTTTATTGCGGTGCATGGTATTCACATTGATCTTATATCGAATGGTATCGATCCGCGCTTTGGTCAAATTGGTCGTTTGCTTGATGATGAAATTTGTGTTCGGATTCATCTTCTTTTCGTCCATCCAGACCAACATCGCTTCAAAGTGTCGTTCGATACGCGGCTGATTGTTCATATGCACCAGCATATCACCGCGGGAAATATCGATCTCATCTTTCAGGGTTACGGTAACGCTTTGCGGTGGGAAGGCGTAATCCTGATCGCCATCGTAACTGACGATCTTTTTTACCTTGCTTGTTTTGCGGGAAGGCAGGACCATGACCTCATCCCCTTTACGGATGATACCACTGGCCACTTTTGCACTGAAACCGCGAAAATGATGTTCGGGACGCAGTACATATTGTACCGGATAACGCAGGTCGACAAAATTCCGGTCCGAAGATACGTGAATGGTCTCCAGTAATTCCAGAATGGGTTCACCTTTATACCAGGTCATTTTTTCCGAGCGGTTTACCACATTGTCCCCGTGCAAGGCGCTCATGGGAATGAAATGCACATCCGGAATATTTAATCGAGTAAGAAATGTTTTGTACTCTTCACAAATTGTATTGAAAACTTCCTGTTTATAATCAACAAGATCCATTTTATTGACAGCGAGGATCACATGCTTGATCCCGAGTAAAGAAATTAAAAATGTATGACGTTTGGTTTGAGTGATCACACCGTTCTTGGCATCTACCAAAATAATTGCCAGGTTGGCAGTTGATGCACCGGTAACCATATTTCGGGTATACTGTTCATGTCCCGGCGTATCGGCAATGATAAATTTACGACGGTTAGTCGAGAAATAGCGATAAGCCACATCAATGGTAATTCCCTGTTCGCGCTCGGCTTTCAAGCCATCCAGTAAAAGCGCGTAATCAATGTTCTCACCGGCGTGGCCGACGCGTTTACTGTCACGTTCGAGAGCAACCAGCTGATCTTCGTAAAGTCGTTTACTGTCAAACAGTAATCGTCCGATCAATGTAGATTTCCCGTCGTCAACAGAACCGGCGGTCAGAAGACGTAACATATCTTTTTTTTCATCCTGCGCGAGAAATTCTTCTATGCTTAATGTGTTTGTATTGTGTTCCATGTTATCCTGATTCTTTATATGTTCGGGCTGGACATGTCCAGCCCCTACTTTTATCTTTGTACTTTAATCTTTTATCTTTAGAAATAGCCTTCTCGTTTGTATTTGGAACAGGCATGCCTGTTCCCTACACGTCACGCGTTACGCGTTACGAGTCACGTTAAAAGTAGCCTTCTCGTTTTTTCTGCTCCATACTGCCTTCCTGATCAAAATCGATGACACGGGTAGTTCTTTCGGAGGCTGTAGTTGTCATCATTTCTTCTACGATCTTTTCAATCGTATCGGCTTCAGATTCTACGGCACCGGTCAGTGGATAACAGCCCAGTGTGCGGAAACGCACCATGCGCATTTCGGCTTTATCACGCAATTCTTTCGGCATGCGTTCATCGTCGACAAGTACCAGAGCATTATTATATTTTACGACCGGTCGTGGTTTAGCATAATAAAGCGGGACGATAGGAATATTCTCCAGACGAATATATTGCCAGACATCCAACTCTGTCCAGTTGGATATGGGGAAAACGCGAATAGACTCCCCTTTCATGACCCGTGTATTATATGTGCTCCAGAGTTCGGGGCGTTGATTCTTGGGGTCCCATTGATGGAATTTATCACGGAATGAGAAGATGCGTTCTTTAGCGCGGGATTTCTCTTCGTCACGACGGGCACCACCAAATGCGGCATCAAAACCATGCATTTCCAAACCCTGTAACAGGGCTTGGGTTTTCATGATATCGGTATGGACTTTTGAACCGTGTGAAAAAGGGCCGATTCCGGTCTCGAAACCTTCCTTATTATAATGTACAATAAGGTTCCAGCCTTTTTCTTTTGCATAGTTATCCCGAAAGTCTATCATCTCCCGGAATTTCCATTTGGAATCGATATGCATTAGAGGAAAAGGAACCTTGCCCGGATAAAATGCTTTTTCCGCTAAGCGGACCATGCAGGATGAATCCTTACCAATGGAATATAGCATGACCGGATTCTCAAATTCGGCGGCTACTTCACGAATAATATGGATAGCTTCCGCTTCCAGTTCTTTTAAATGCGATAATGAGTAATTTTCTTTTTTCATTTCGTCTCAATAATATGGTTAAGTTTCAAATAATCTATAATTGTCTTTGTCGATTCTTCCAGACTTTGCTCGCCCGTATAGACCACTATCTCGGGTGCTCCGGGTGCCTCGTAGAGAGAAGATATACCGGTGAAATCTGATATTTCATTCTTGCGTGCCTTGGTATATAATCCTTTAACATCGCGTTGTTCGCAAATATCAAGCGGGCAATCAACATAGACTTCAATAAATTGCTCCGGTTCCAGGATATCGCGCACTGCTTTTCGATCTGCCCGGAAGGGTGAGATAAAAGCAGTCAGCGTAAGAAGTCCCGCATCCACAAAAAGTTTACTGACCTCTCCGATACGGCGGATATTTTCCCTGCGATCATCATCGGAAAATCCAAGATCTCCATTCAGTCCGTGCCGTACGTTATCTCCGTCGAGAACATACGAAAGCTGACCCAGTTCATACAAGGATTTTTCCACGGATCGTGCCAAGGTGCTTTTACCTGAACCAGACAGTCCGGTAAACCACAAACAGACACCTTTTTGTTCCAGCAGATCTTCTCTTTTCCTGCGGTTTATTTCACCCTCTTGCCAGTGTATATTCGTTGATCTCATTTTTTTAAAGCCTCCAAAAACGGAAGTAAATGAACACGATTCACATTCATGCCCAGATCAATATTGGGCTTATTGGCACCATGAAAATCCGAACCTGCCGTTACGAGCAGATCATATTTTTTGGCGTACTCAAGATATTCTTTAACTTGTTTTTTTGAATGCTGAGAATAATATGCTTCAATGCCCTGCAGTCCATATGACTTGAGTTCAACTATCAGTTCTTCCAGGGCTTTTTCGCTCAAATTTGTTTGATAAGGATGCGCCATCACCGGAATACCCCCTGCTGCGAGGATCAAACGGATCGCTTTTTTTGGATCCAGCCGTTTTTTATCCATATAAAGTGGCTGCCCCTTAGCCAAATATTTATCAAAAGCTTCCTGATAACTTTTTACATATCCTTTTGCCAGCATGAGGTTGGCAAAATGCGGGCGCCCGACAATACCACCTTGAGATTCTTCGTGAAGCTCTTCCATACTAATATAGAATCCCTGCTTCGCCATTTTTTCAAGCATGCTTTTATTGCGCTTCCGACGAGCTTCTTGTAAAGATCGAAGGGTATCTCTTAGTTCAACATGCTCCGGGTCAAAATCATATCCGAGGATATGCAGTGTGCTATTGAATTCTGCACTGATCTCCACGCCGGGAATGTAGTGTATGTTTTGGGAAATATCTCCATGATGTGAGATATGTTCAAAATTATCGTGATCGGTAATGGAAATATACTCACAGCCTTTTTCGACTGCATGGGCGATCAATTCATGAGGTGTATAGGTCCCATCAGAATATGTGGTATGCGTGTGAAAATCCATACAGATCTCTAATTTATAGCCAAGATTCCAAGCGCGTTCATGTAAATAATATCCAATGGTTTTCGCCATACTTTCTATCAGGGCTGCAGAACCGGCCCATACAGGTTCTTTGGTTACAAGCAAGACAAGGACCAGGGTGTCGATCGAAGCTACGACCCGCCAGGTAGCGGTCTTTATAAGGGAACGAAGTTTACTGCCCTTGGGTGGTTTGTTGATAAAATCCCAACCCTTTTCATGAGCCCAGTAGAAAAGCATTTTAGTAAAAAATTCCACACCTACGATCGATACGGCAGCTAGCATGTTTTTTGTTAAGCTGTAAATGATCATAATGGTAAGAATGGAAGCGATAATTCGCCAGGAGATCGTCTTTGCCAAAGCCCGGTTTTTTAATATGAAATTTCTCATTAATTCCCGTTTGTTTTCAGTCACATCTTATAATATAGAATTATGTTGTCATAATTAAAATGACTTTATTAATTCAGTTTAGCAGTTCAGGAGTTTAGAAGTTTAGGGGTATCGAAGAGTTTAGCGCTGGGCGCTGAGAGAGTTATAAATGCCCCCTCAGATTTTCGTCATCTTGAACTCGTTTCAGGATCTCTTTGTTATCACGATGATGCGTATAGTTTAATGAGCAAGAAATTTGAGATTTCTCCCAACCTACACTAAAGTTTCGGCTGGCAGGCACATAAAATAAAAAAGGCCTGACGGGCGTAGGCCTACTACGCCGAAGTAGCTTAGGCTACGAAGGCTGTGCTCGTAGAGCGAAGACTGTTCGAAATGACACAAGAAAATATTTTTGAAAAAAGAAAAGATATTGAATCTTCCAGATTACCGCCTACAGCATACTGCCTACTGTTCATTGGCTACGCCAATGATCCCATCGGATCCCAGGGTTTCAATTCAATGGGCTTGGTGTCCCAAGCTTTCAAAAGCTCAGGACTAAGATATTTTTTATCAATTACGATCTGGTAAACATATTGATCGAACCAGGCATCACTCATAACAAAATAGCCTTTATTGCCATTCTTGTCACCCCAACTGTTCTCAACTTTCCAACGATTGGGTTGATCATCGATCAAATTTACGCCCGTGAGGACCATTGCATGGGTCATCAGGCTATCGCCATAATCTAAACGACCGGCTTTATCTAATTTAAACTGTGTCCTTAATGTGCGTTCGTAGTCATAAATATGCTCATCGAGAATACCGTCTTCACGCTTCATTTTTTTGCCGACATCCGAGCCGAACCAGACCGGTTCACTGTCTTTCATTTGCTTGATAGCCAATTTTTTAAAAACTTTCATATCCACATTCAAATATTTGACGGGATTTCCGCCTTCCACATTACCAAGATATTGAACAGTGAACGTCTTATTGTAGGGTTTATCTTGTGTTGGCGCATTGATAATACTGATGTAGTTGTTCATATCCATGCTTACATATTTGTCGTAAAAGCTTTGAGGAGTACAATTCATTTCACGATAGAATTTCTTGTCTTTGTCCACATATTCAAAAGTAAAGTTTATGGGAGGAATACCCAGAAAAAGGGTCAATAAGCGATAGAACTCGGTGATCATTTTTGCTTTTTCTTCATGAAGCTCATTCATGCCTTTACCTGCCTTGTTTGCTTTCCGCAGATCAGCGGCAAAACCGCGAAGTGTAAGGGTAAGGATACCATTCATACGTGAAGAATTTGAACTGGAGTAAGTTTCCGGCATCACCGATTTGGGAACCACGCCATACTTGTCGATCAAGGCTGTAAACATGTCCCACTGACCGCCATCCTGAAGCGGAGCATCCAGCAGCCACATGATAAGGCGAGAATCTGTGGGCTCATTCAGTGTCTCAAGTATATTTTCAAGAAAGTAATTCGCTTTTTCCAGTTTATCAAAGAACATGGCATATGATTGAGATAATTCAAAGTTCTTCAGGTTCAATTTCTTCATCACGCGAAAACGCATAGTGTTCAATCCTGCAAATAACCAGCAGCGCCCACTCTTGTCTTGAGACGTGATCTCACCGGTTTCCAATTCAAGTGAAAATGTATGTTGCTGCAAAGAACCTGCCGTGTGATCAAGTGCAGTTTCATCCAATCCGACATTTAATATGCTATTGCGGATAACATGATCCTGTTCATGTTGTTTGGCGGCAGACTCCATGGATTTATACCAGTCAGCAGAAATGGCAGTACGTTTATTCATATTTTATCTCCTTTAAATTTAATCAAGGGATAAATGTACAAAATAATATTGAAATATTGAAATGTAAATCGTAAGGGTTGAAGTTTACTCTGGGTTAAAACCCAGAGCTACTGAAAAAAAGCATCAGTAACACGGGGTTTAAACCCCATGCCGCGAAAATTATGCGTCACTTTTGCATCTACTAAAAACGCAATACAATAAACTCGGGATTATCATTGTATATTGTCTCAAAGCCTAAAAAAGGAACGGTCTTGCTTTGCCATTCGTAGTCCCACTACGCCGACCTGTCCTTTATAGTCCGTCAATTGACGGACGAAGTAGGAAGTAATTTCGGCTACGTAGGCTGTACTTTAGCGAAGTATGGACCATGCCTTTGTTCAACCCCTCCCATCTACTCCGTCAGCTGACGGAGAAGGCTGGTCTCACGTCTTACATCTTACGTTTATTCTTGACAAACAGAGGATTTTGCCTGTAATTTATATGAAAATATCAAATACCCTACAAGGAGACGGTATGAGAAAACTCACTATGGCCAAGGTCGTCGGACTGGCAGTATTATTATTATTCATCGGAAGCGGCATTTTGTTGGCAAACGATTATGTTCCGCTGAAAGAAGGATTATCAAGGACGTACAGCATTGGCGGTGCGGTCACCAAAACGGTTGAAGACTTCGAAGAGCGTAAACTCGGGAAGAAAAAAGTCGTTCCTCAAAAGATCGTGATCAACGGTTCAACATCCTTTATTTTCATCCGGGAAACAAAAAAAGGCCAAATCCTTTTTGCAATACAAGGCGCTGAAGACAGTGAGCCGGTTATTCTTGAAGAATTGGTTTACCTTAATAAAAACCCCTTCAAAACAGGAACTACGTGGGAAGGGGACTTTACCACCAGTGTCATGATGGAAAGTGTAACATTTCCACTGACCTATGAGATACAGAAAGGCAAAGAGACTGTTACTGTTCCCGCGGGTACTTTTGATAAATGTTTGAAAGTTGTTGCCAAAGGCGAGGTAGAACGGGATAAAGGTTTGTTGGGCATGGTTAAGATCACCATTGTTCAAACGGACTGGTATGCCCCAAAAGTTGGATTAATTAAATCCGTTCTACATAAATCCGGGAACCACGTATTGATCCAGGAAGACGAAACTATTACGCAGTTGACGGGATATAAAAAATAGTTGAGGGTTGAGGGTTGAGGGTTGAGAGTTGAGGGTCGATAAAATTAGGCGCACGATGTGCGCCTTTTTTGTTATAAAGCAAGTACGGAACAGGCATGTTCCGTACAATATTTACGTCTCACGTTTTACGATTTACGTCTTACGCTATTCTATTTATTCTCGCTTGTATCTTATTTACATGTCCCTGTTCCTGTAAGCGCAGGTCTTCAAAAACCTTCACGATATCGTCGCTGATCTGAGTCAGGGTCATGAGCATGGCATAAGTTCGCTCTGTGTTCTTTTCACGTTCCAGGGCGATCTCCAGGACGTCAAGGGCGACAGCTTCGATCGGGATCATGGATGTCTCGACAATGCGGTCCATGACTGTAGTATCGATCTCCATTTCTTTCTGTAATAACTCGGGGTTGACCTTTGCCTCATTGATCAAACCCTTGAGGCGATTCTGGTGATCCACTTCTTCGCCTGCGAGCTGAACCAGCAGATCCTTTACCTCTCCGGCTCCATTATTATTTGAAGCTCGAGTGTAAAATTCAAAACTTTCTTTTTCTATTTGAATGGCATATTCGATGATCTCTTTTACATTGAATATTTTCATTTTCAGCCTCACTTATTTAAGAATTTATCGATACCCTTAGCGGCACGGTGACCATCTGCAATGGCCGTAATAGCGTCCGTTCCACCAATAATATCACCACCAACAAAGAGCCAGGGTAACGAACTCTGACAGAAGGTGTTCACTTTGATCTTATGTGCTTTTGTCAATTTCAGTTCATCTTTAAAGGTATCGGTAATATAATTGATATCCATTCCCTGTCCGATAGCTTCGACCACCATATCCGCTTCGAAGAAATTCGTTTCATTGTTATCAAAACGCGGACTAAAACGTCCTTCATCGTCAAAAACAGATACACAGCGAACCACATTAAGGCCCTTGATCTTATTGTCTTCGATCTTGATATCCTTGGGACCCCAGGCAGGTTCAATAATAATATTTTCTTCGCGACTTTCTACGATCTCTTCAAGATCGGCCGGCATAATGTCTTCAGATTCCAGTGAGGTTAAAGTCAACTGAACTTTACCGTATTTTTGATTCTGCAGACGAGCCATGGTACGAGCAATATCCATTGCCACATTACCACCGCCGATCACAACAACTTTCTCGGCAACTTCAATTTTTTTACCTTCTGTAACATCCCGAAGCATATCAATAGCCTGGAAAACCATGGGATGGTCGGTACCGTCTACGCGGGTGGAGCGTCCGTCATGTAAACCGGTAGCTGCAAAAATTGCGTCATTTTCTTTTTGCAGTTTTTCCAGTGTAATATCTTTGCCAACACGGGTGTTGAAATACATTTTAACGCCAAGTGACTTGATATAGTTGATATCTTTATCCAATTGATCGTAAGGCATACGATATTCTGGAATACCGTAACGGGTCATACCACCGGGTTCAGCCATGGCTTCAAATACCTTAACCTGGTAGCCGAGATTTGCCAAATAATAAGCGGCGGACAAGCCACCCGGTCCGGCACCAATGATCGCAACTTTCTTGTCTTTCTGCTCCACTTTGTCTGCATTGAGGATCTCTTTGTATTTTTCCGAAGGCACCTGATCGGCAATATAGCGTTTCAGCCAACGAATGGATAAAGGATCACCTTTATGCTGCATAGCACAGACCGTCTCACAATTGTGAGTACAAACACGACCGCACATCTCGGGCATCGGGTTGGTCTCGTAAAGCACGCGCAGGGCTTCTTCCATATCATCGTTGCGTACGGCGGCGATGTAGGACGGAATACCCATATGTGCGGGACAAGTTGCAACACAAATACCGCATTCCACACAACGGTCCGCTTCTTTGATCGCCTGTTCTTTAGAATAACCTTTTACGATCTCAATAAAGGATTGGATACGATCTTTCGGAGCAAGTTCTTCCATGAGAATACGCCCGGTAGGATACAATTCATAATCTTCAGGTTTTCTATAACCAAGTTCTTCCTTGTCCCAGGGTTTCTTCTCTGCGCCCGGTACAAAGCGGAATACATCCGGATCTGTATCGATCCATGTGTGTTCGTTGGACATAGTCAGAGAACTCGTGGTACAAATATCTACGCACAATGCACACCAGCAGCAGCGGCCGTAATCGATCAGTGGCCGTAATCCGCTATCACCATCTGTGGTCTCTATACCTTCCACAGGCACCATATCAATGGCGGCGTTCTGACAAATGACTTCACAGGTACCGCAACCGATACATGATTCCATATCATTTTGGTGAAATCCGCGGTAGCGCGGCGCACCTTCCCGTTCAAGGGGTTTCTTGACCGGCACAGGTGGACTGAACAGGTGTTTCCATGCTAAAAAAGGAGAGAATACATCTTTTAGACTCATCTAACTTACCTTTCTATTTCAGGTGGATAGGTATGTAATGACAACATCAGGCCGGCCGTATCGGCAATATTGCAATCAATGGCCAGGCGTTCCATCAGGGCAACGGCGTGGGTGTAACTGGGGCCGCGGACATTGACGCGCCGCGGGTAACCGCTACCGTCCGTGACCGTGTAATAGCCGTATTCTCCCCGGGTACATTCCGCACGTATATAGGTTTCTCCCTTGGGAATTTTCCAATGCAAAACATTCGGCATTTTTGCCATGTATTCGCCGGATTTCGGCATCTTTACCATGATCTGACGAATAAGATCAACGGACAATAAAATTTCTTCCCTTCGTAGGACCGTGCGGGTGTATACATCGGATTCCGTTGCTGTGATCACATCAAAATCCAGTTCGGGATATTTCAAATAAGGATAATCTTTCCGCACATCTTTGGGAATACCGGCCGCACGGGCATTGGGCCCGGTCACTCCGTATTCATCGACCATGGCGGGATCAATATATCCCAAACCAACCGTGCGTCGTTTGAAGATGGCATTATCGAACATGGTCTTATCAATATCTCTCATGGTGCTTTCAATAGTGCGCAGGGTTTCTTCCATGCGGGCTTCAAAACCATCAGGGGTCAAACCACGCACACCGCCCGGCGGCATGTGCATACGGTAAATACGTCCGCCACTGATCTCTTCGAAACGGTCAAGCATCAGATCACGCACATAGTTGCTCCATTGAGCGACCACACCCAATCCGAAGGCGCCGGCCTGTCCGCCGAGATGCATAAGAAAACTGGTTAGGCGGGACATTTCCAGGATCAGGGTCCGCATCCATTCGGCGGCATCCGGGATCTTGATACCCGCAAGTTCTTCGAGGGTAGCGGCATAGCAATATTCATTGAAATCGGGTTCCGGGACCGCAATACGGACACAGAGAGGAAAGTTCTGAATGAAAAGACGGCGTTCCATTAATTTTTCAAAACCACGATGAAGATAACCCACATGGGTTTTGCACTCCAGGACCTCATCCCCCTGCATGATCAATTCCAGGGACATGTTCCCGGTAATACCCGGATGCTGTGGTCCTTGCCATATTTTTATAAACTTCTGGCTTTCCATATCGATAATATTGGTCCCGTCCGGATTCTTGTCGGGAAATTTATCTCTGTATTTATTTATATCGGCCATCTCATTCCTCCGGATAGAGTTTTTGTTTCATGTATTCGGCGGGATCATGGGTCTTCCTGCCCGGCCGCGGGAAATAGGTTTCTTCCGTGTAGGCCTTGGTATCGAAATCCCGGCGATAAGGTGGAATTTCTTGCCAGCCTTCCAAAATAAAAGGTTCATCGATACGGGGTGATCCGGGAAAATCGATACCGAACATTTCTTTTAATTCCCGCTGGTAGGTCGGTGCTTGTTTCCACAGATGGTGAATAGATTCCATCTCCGCTTGCTCACGGTCAAGAAAAACCTGGACACCTACGTCCATTTTTTCCATATTGTTGTTCAATAAATAGGTCAACTGGAATTTCCCGTCTTCCAGCCAATCCACTGCCGTCAGCAGAACAAGATGCGTAAATCCTTCCACTTTATTCATGTGTGTAATGAAAGAAACCGCATCTTCTTTTTTAACGGTAATGAATACCTCATTATCCCGTTGATACATGGGATCCGAGATATTAAATTTTTGTTTTAATCGTTTGATCAATGCTTTCATATCATTGTTTTCCTTTTACCAGTTGTAATCCGGCATATCCCAGTTCTTGATGATCTGTTTTTGATTTGCTTTATATTCGTCGAAGTTTTTCGCGTAGAGATTCTGCCCCTCGCCTTTTCCTTTCTTGATGATCTTTTTCAGTTCTTCAAATCCGGCCAATAGGGCTTCCGGGCGCGGCATACAACCGGTAATGTATACATCCACCGGCAAATATTTATCCAGGCGGTTGATCGTATTGTAACTGTCCCAGTACATTCCGCCGTTGATCGTACAACTGCCCAATGCAACCACATATTTGGGCCCCTGCATCTGTTCGTAGCTTCGGATCACGCGTTTGAGGGTTTTTACAGACATATAGCCGCCGATCACGATCACATTGGATTGCCGGGGTGTCGGCCGCCATTGGATGCCGTAACGAAATGCATCAAAGCGCGGAGTCATCAGCGGACGCATCTCGATCGCGCCGCATCCGGTTCCGTAACCGAGGATCCACAGGGATTCTGCCCGTGCCCAGTTCAAAAATTTCTCCCAGATCTTATTGGCAGAAGGTTCGTGCACTTTGGGACGTTCCTGACAGAAATAATCCTGCATGGGATCGACTTCAAATTGTTTCCCGTCCGGTCCGGTTACTATCCTTTTATCAAGGTCATTCTTTGACATGTGTTCTATCCTTAATCTTTTTATTTAAACATGAACGTTGTTGCGATCAATGCGATAACTCCGAGGATCAGTACATACTTGTAGAACCATCGAATGGATTGATCTACCCGGAAACGCGGGAATACCGTACCGACAACGACCGATACCATGTAAAGGATAAAGGCTTTCAGTATCAGTATGCCCCAATTGGTCGCACCGCCGAAAAAGAGGTTTACAAATAATACGGTCTTTGCCATGGGGAAGATCGCGCGGTTGGTCTGCAGAACACCGAGAAAGGTGCTATGAAACTCCGTAGGCGGGCCAATGGGAATTTCCTGAGGTGCCAGTACTATATCAAAAGGTGAACGCATCATGGTCCCCAAGAAGGCAATAAGCGCAACGATCGTGATCAAAGGGTTGGTCATCATGGTCCAGTTCATGATCCCGCCTTGCTGCATGCCAACGATCTCTGTGATGGACAGTGATTGATATTGCATTGCCACACCGAGAAAAGCGATTACCAGGGGAATTTCTGCTGCGGTGACCTGTGCCAATCCGCGTCCAACACCCAAGGCCGAGTAAGGATGGCCGCTTTCTCCAGCACCCAACGCCATGCCGAGCAGTCCGAAAAAGATGAAATACAGCACCAGGACCATATCACCGGCAAAAGAGAAATTGCTGAAATATTGCGATCCGTAGATCACGGGGATAAATAAATAAACTCCAATACCACCGGTCAGGCGAAAGACCGGACCCAGGTAGAACATGATCCCGTGGGATATGTTCGAGCGCAGTGCGTAGTTCTTTACCAGATCAATATAGGGCTGATAAAAACGGATGCCATGCCGGCGTCCGACGCGTGCACCGATCTTGCGAGTAATACCGTTTAGTAGCATTCCAACATTAAAGATGATAAACAGCGATATGATCGCGTAAAGTATTTTAATTGGTTCAAATCCCATGATCTATCCTCCCATCGCAAAGGCATATACAACAAGTATGAATACGATGATATGCACAAGGTATGTTTGACCGTTTCCGGTGTAAAGTTTTCTGATAAAGCCCGCGGTAGAATGAAATATTCCGGAAAGGCCATCCCAGAATTTCTCCGCATAGGGTTTGGACAGTACGCCCAGAGCTTTACGATAATGCGCAAAGAAGTTATATCCCACATGAGTCAGCTCGGGACGTGAAGGTCGTTCCGCTGCGTACACGATATTGAATTGTTTGACCTTTTGGGTCTTGCGGTTCGTCAATAGCAACCAGCCAAAAACCGCCATAAATATCACACCCGTGATCATCAGGACTCCTAAACCGTCCCAATGGCCGAAAGCGGTAAATGCAACACCGTTCTGCCAGTCGATCGCACCTTGCGGGAAGATCTTGGCCAGAAAGTCACCGACCGGACGCAAGACCATGCCCGGATATGCAGAAAAGAACATGATCGCAAATATGAAAAGGACTTGCGGTATTAAGATAGCTATCGGTGCTTCTTTTACCTTTCGGTGATTGTCTTTGAGCTGTCCCAGGAAGATCGTATGGATCAAACGGAAACAGTAGAGAAAAGCGATCAGTCCGCCAATGATAAGCACGACACCTTGCAGGACCCAGCCTTTTTCAATGAGCACATTATAGGTCAGCCATTTACCGGCAAAACCGGATAGCGGGGGTACTCCCGAAAGAGCGATAATACCGATCAACACCGAAATAAAACTGATCGGCATGCGTTTGATCAGTCCGCCCATTTCGTACATATTCTTTGTTTTAACCCGCATCACCACACCGCCGATCGCGAGGAAAAGCATGGCTTTGAACAGAAAGTGGTTCAAAGCATAGGTGATGGAAGTCAGCCATCCGAGATGTGTCATAAGGCTCAGACCAAAGAGGACATAGCCAAGATTACCTACGGAAGAATACGCCAGCAGGCGTTTTGCGTCTTCCTGGTAGATGGCCATCAGGTTACCGCCGAAAACGGTAATGACCCCCAGCCAACTCATGACATAGGTGATGCTTACATTTCCGATCATGGGATTCTGGATCGCCGACATCAGTACGACCAAACCGAACATTCCGGCTTTTAGCAAGATGGCGGAAACCATTGGCGAGACATCGGTTTCGGCTTCACCGTGTGCACCGGGAAGCCAGATATGCAGTCCCATGGATGCGATCTTGGTCAGGAACCCGATCGCCAGTAAGACAAAGATAATACCGGTGGATTGTGTGATACTTCCGAGAAGCGCCAGATCAAAACTCTGTCCGTTCACGGAATAGAACAATCCCAGTCCCATCAGCATGATAAAAGCACCGCCGATGGAGAACAACATATAGCTTAATGCGTGCGGTTCGGATTTCTTTCCCCGGATAATGAGGATATAGGAACCGAGGGTCATGATCTCCCAGGCAGTGAAAAGCTGCAGCGTGTTTTCCGCCAGCAAAAGCCCGGCAAGGCCCGCATACATCATTACCGCGAAAGGATAAAATCCAACACGTTTACCTTTGAAGATATAACCCGGTATAAAGAGCAGAACACCACCCACGAGAAAGATGATACCGAAAAGAAAACGGTAACCTTCCAAGCCGGGAAGTAACTGCCAGGTATAAAAAGACATGAGCAGGATCACGATCGTGTTCTTGACCCATGCCGGTAAAAAATCCAAAAAGAAAAGAGCCACAATCAACAGCATCGGCAGATAGAGTATCTTTAAGCTAGCTCCGCCGGGGATCAGTGTTGAAAAATAAGCACTTACACCCAGTAAGGCCAGAACACCTATGCTCAGAGGGATCCATTGTGTGATCGTTGCTTTAATTTCATATTCTTCACTTTCGGTCTTGAGCACTTTGCCCAGCCAGCGGAACAAATAGGCTGCTTCAAAAAAGGAGCCAAGCAGGATCATCGCAGTAACAAAGATCATTCCTTTTGAAGTAAGGGTCATGACCAATTGCCATTTCGCGAAAAAACCCGGGAAAGGCGGTAAGCCGGAAAGCGCAACGATGAAGACACCGAATACAAAAACCAGGATCGGTTTTTTCCGTATGATACTCCAGCCTTCGAGATTTTCTTTTTCAACAATACCGGCAATCCAGAATAATCCGGCTTTAGCAATAAAGTGGGTAATGAACAGGCCACCGGTCACCAGCATGACGGTAGTGGAATTTTGAGCATAACCCAAATGTACCAGAAAAGCGTAAGCAGCCATGATCAAACCGATCTGACCGATAGAGGAATATCCCAGTAGGCGTTTCGCTTTTTGTTGTTTCAGGCCGATCAGATTGGAGAATACAAAAGTTACCAGGCCAATACCTGCAACGGTCAACAGAAGGCTATCATTTAATAGTGGGGTGATCTTATAAAGAACGAAAAGCATACCCGCAGAGGAAGCGGAAGCAATAATCGCAACCACACCGCTGTTCACGCTTTCATAAACATCCAAAGCCCAGCCGTTCGCCGGGAAAGGTTTGAGTTCGATGATGAGAGCCATCAGCAGAATGAAGACCGACAGAAAGGCTACCTGGCCGGATGCCATATCCAGAGCAGCTGCCATGGAATCAATATGCAGGACACCGGTAAAACGGTAGAGATAGATCGTGCCGATCAGGAAAAAGATGGATGCAATACCACCGGCGATCACATATTTGAAGCCCGCGGATAAAGCTTTGAGGTTTCTTTCAATCCCGATCATGGCAAAGGTTGCTATCGAGGTGATCTCCATGAACACGAAAAGGTTGAACATATCGCGCGTCATGATCAGTCCATTGATCCCCATGATCATCATGAGGAAAAGGATCATGCCGTTAACCTTGGTTGATTGCAGTTTCTTCATCATGAATATACCGGAAAGGAGGCCTAATGCGTTCACGAGGAGCGTGAAGAAGGCTTCTTCCATTCCCATCTGCAGATTGATCGAGAAAGGCGGTTTGAACCCGGCCGTAAATATCAGTGTTGGTTCCGCGCCCTGCAAGAGTGCGATAAACCACTGGGCAGAAATGGCGGTCATGCCGGCAAGAACCGCATAGAAAATGGTCATTGAGACTTTTCGGCCTGCTTTATCAAATAGTGATAAAAGGAAACCCGCACCCAATGCAAGAATGAATATATAGATCGGATTTACCATTTTAACTCCTTGAAATCATTTATGTCAAGTGTTCCCTTTTTCTCATACAGCTTGATCGCGTATGAAAGCATCAGGGCGGTTACCGCAAGGCCGATCACAATGGCGGTCAGTACCAGCGCGGAAGGGATGGGGTCCACAACCTTGCTAAGCGCTTCCGTTTTGTCAACCGCCCCATCTAAAATAGGTGCGGTACGGTCCTTGAGATATCCGATAGAGACCATGATCAAATGCACACCGGTATCCACAATGGAAAAACCGATAATGATCTTTATAATATTGCGTTGGGTCAACATGCCCCAGAGTCCGATCATGATCAATGCTAATCCTAAAATTGTTATGAGTGTCATTGTTGATCCTTTTGCATATTATCGATTATACCAACCAGCTCTGCCCCTACTTTCAATCCGATAAAGGAATAGATCAGCGGAATAGCTCCGGCGCTCAGCAGGGTGCCGAACTCGCCGAGGTCGAGAAAGCGGTTATCAAGAAATCCGGCTGCTAATACCAGTCCGAGGACCCCGATAGTAATATAAGCTGCTCCCGAAAGAGACTCGACCAGGTGCAGGATGGTGGTGTTGATCTTTGTAGCTACCCGTGACAGTAACAGAAGCACGATACCGGAAGCAATGACCACACCTCCCTGAAATCCACCGCCGGGGGTCAGATGGCCATGCAGGAAAATATATACACCAAAAACCAGGATCAGCGGGAAAAGGAAAGTTGTTCCGCTTTGAAGTATCTGTGAGGAACTGCGTTTTTTACTTTCATTGCTTTTTCCGTCTTTTCGGAGGAAAAAGCCCACGCCCGCGGCTGCGATGAAAAGTACGGCAACTTCACCCAGGGTATCCAATCCACGATAGGTGACGATGACCGAGGTCACGAGATTGGCGCCTCCGAGTTCGTCCGGGCCATCCTCAACATATTTTTTTGCTACAGGTGATAATTCCTGAAAGGGTGTCAGATCTTTCGCAAGAGGCAAAAGCATGACGGCAAAAAATACGAGAATAACTAAAACAAATATTTTTTTAACCATCTTTGTCCTGCTTTCTTATTTTGTTCAATGCGAATAAAAATACAATAGTGGTCAGTCCCGAGCCAATAGCCGCTTCGGTCATCGCGACATCCGGAGCTGCCAATATAATATAGAGAATGGATGCAAGAAGCGAGATCGCACCGGCAGCGATGATGGCCGACAGAAGGCTTTTCTGATGTATAGCCAGGATGGCCGCAGCGATCATAACAACTCCCAGTACAATAATGATAACGGTGGTCATTGCTATTCTCCTTTTCCGGTTTGGGAGTTCTCGTCCTTTTTTTCATCCTTCGCAAGATCATCTTTCACTGTTTTCTTTGCCAGAGGAATACCGATATGGTGAGCGGCACGGGCAAGAGCATGTGAAGATAAAGGGTTGGTGAAAATAATAAACAGGATCAGGATCACGATCTTCCCAATACAGGTACATTCGGCGTGAGCCATGGCCGAACCGGCCAGGAAGAGGATACTTCCCAGGGTGGTCGCTTTGGTTCCCGCCTGCATTCGGTTGAAGATATCCGGCATACGCAGAAGGCCGAGGGCACCAAGGAAAAGAAAGATGGATCCGATTAATGCGATAATAGCACCTGCAAGTTCCATTATATCCCCCTTTCAAGATAACGCGCAATAGCAACGACACCAACAAAGGAGATCAATCCGTAAACCATTGCGATATCAATATAGATAACGCGTTGAAGCGTCGCCGCAAGAAAGATGATCAGTGAAATTGAAATAATGGTCATCGCATCCAGTGCAACGATACGATCCGCCGCACTGGGACCTTTGATCATGCGAACGAAGGCAAGAAGAATGGCGGCCAGTGCAATAGCACCTGCGATTTGATAAATGATATTAACCAAAGATCACCTCCAGGTATTTTTCGAATTTTTGTACAATATCTTTTGTGGCGCCTTCCAGATCTTCGTATTTGATCTCGATCCAATGGATATAAAGATATTCATCTTTGATATCCACGGTCAGCGTTCCCGGGGTTAGTGTAATGGAGTTTGCCAAAATGGTTCTGCCAATGCGGGAGTTCAGCTTTGTTTTTACTTTGACGATCCCCGGTTTGATGGGCAGTTTGGGATCCACTACACGACGTGCTACATCTAAGTTCGAGACGATCAGCTCTTTAAGAAAAACAAAGAGGTAGATCACAGAGTAAACCAGTGATTTGGGTGTTAATTTAACATCACCGAGTACAGGCTCCATCTTGAGTGTGAACAGGACTACCAGTGCCGATACGGCCAGCCCCGCCCAGATCTCCTGTATGTCATTGGGTGTTAACAGCACCCAAAGCAACATCAGGAATAGAAATAAAAGAAGAGTGTGTTTGAATCTTTTCATAGCTCCACTTTCTGTATAGGTTATTTATTCATTATTAATTTGATCGTCACGTTTTTGCGTCAGACAGTTCTTCATGCAAAAAGAGATGACCTCAAGTTCTTTAGCAAGATCAATATTGTGTACATACATATCATGTATGCGCCCCGGAAAGACCATGGAAGTAAAATTCAGGATCCCTTTTACATAATTTGAATCCAATTTTTCCACGATCCCGGCTGCTTCGTCTGAAGGTACAGCAAGCACTACGATTTCGATCTTTTGTTCTTTAATATACTTATTTAATTTATCTATAGAATATATTTTAGTGTGGCCAATATGACTACCAATTTTTTCAGGATCGGTATCAAAGGCAGCAATAAAATTAAAATTGGCTGTAATGAATCCCGGATAGCGCGCGATAGCTGTTCCAAGATGACCGGCACCGATCAGGATAATATTCTTAATATTGTTTAAACCGAGGATATTGTTCAGGTGACGGGTCAGATCGTGGGTGTTATAACCTTGTCCTTTAACACCGTAAGCACCGAACTGTGCAAGATCTTTCCGGATAATGCTGGGTTTCAACCCACAGGTCTCTGAAATATCTTTAGATGTTAAAAGCGTTTTGTCACTTGAGCTTGCAATACGGATACAACGCAAATAATCCGTTAATCTCCGAATCACTGCTTCAGATATTTTATCGTTATGAAATTCCATTCCCTACCCCGTAATTCCAATCAATATTCACCCTGCTTGTGAAAGTTATAACTTTCACTTACACAATGCAAGAAAAATAATTCGTCCCTGAAATATCATTTCTTCATTGTGCAAGAAGGTGCATTTCATTAAACTATTACATTATATGAATAAAAGGATGACTATGACTAAATCCGTTGACTCTTCTGCCCGAATCTACGATCCCCTTCTAGCTGCTCCCTTACGTCCTTTGCGAAAAGCAATTGCCCAAACCTTGCCGGAAAACAAGAGCACCCGTATTCTTGATCTGTGTTGCGGGACCGGCGATCAATTGCGCTATCTTGAAAAACAGGGATATACCGGACTGAACGGTCTGGATCTTTCCCCCGATATGCTAACAGTCGCAAGAAAAAAATCTTCCGGGATCATTTATCACGAAGAAGATGCCGCACAGACCTCTTTTGAGGACGCGTCCTTTGATTCCGTGCTGATTTCTCTTGCCCTGCATGAAAAAGAACAAGCGCTCCGGGAAACCATTCTTCGTGAGATCGCCCGCCTCCTTAAGTCCGGAGGCTCTGCTATTGTTGCGGATTTTTATTTCGATGATACAACCCGTTTTTGGGGGCGTTTTATGATCTCTGCCGTAGAGGCTTTTGCTGGCGGGGAACATTACCGAAATTTCAAAGATTATACACGACGAGGCGGACTACCGAATGTCCTGCCGGATGGCTTGTTTGAATACAAAGAGGTGGACCGGGTGCTGAGAAATGGAATCGCGGTGTGGGAATTAAAATTAATATAATTGTACGGAACAGGCATGCCTGTTCCGTACAGGAAAATAAATACATTTGATCAAGCGAATTTTACATATTATTATTTTTATTCTGTTCCTTCTTCCTAGAATAGCTGCCGCTCAGGATCTGGATTCTCTGCTTGCTATTTTAGAATCACATCAGGATGATGAAGAATGGGTGGCCATTCTCTCAGGTGAAGCGAATTACCATCTTGTCTATTTTCAGGCCGGATATGAAAGCGAGAGTTATTTTGCCGGTCGGGATATCGGATTGGATCAATTTAATATGACCGTTCAGGCGACTTACAGTTATAAACAATTTTCCGCAACGGCCGCCGGCATTATATATGAAACACTTTATCCGCCTCTGCAGGTAACAGCCTTTTCGGTAAATTACCGTTTACCACTGAAATTTCCTTTGGATATTGATATCAATTACGGCCGCTATATTTTTAACAGCGATAATGACACGCTTTTCAACTTGTATCCCAACGTTTTGGGACTGGGATTGAGTCACAATGCCGGATTTTGGGGCGCCAGCACAGACTTTTCTCTTCTTGCCGGTACTGAGGGCGTGGCACCACAGATCATGACAGTTGCCTATGGAAATATTAAATTGTATACATGGAACAAGAAGAACAGCATCAGCTTCCGGCCTGAGCTCGGTTTTTACTTCGGTTCTGAAGTAAGCGCCCTGGCAATAGCTCCCGGCAGGTGGAGAGCAAAAGGTAATGGTCCCGGGCCGGAACAGGGTCCGGATCCGGGAGAAGATCTTGAAACGAGCTATATAACACGTTTTGGACTTCTCAATACCGAGATCAATTTCCATTTACTCGTTTATCTTGGGGATCTTGATATGACCTTCAGCGTTCAAAATAACCGTCCTCGCTCTACGGATACCGAGATCGTATATGCCCCAACTTCTATGATTTCACTCTCTCTGGGCTATGCTTTTAGCTTTATTGGAAAATGATAAGTTTATTGAAAAATAGTATTATTTTGCTTAAAAATAATTTAACTGTCATCCTGAACCTCGATGTGTCGGGGTGAAGTCCCGGGGGGATCCCTACGGGAGATCTATTCAC
>JAYEJI010000186.1:0-1661 GCA_034660515.1 Fidelibacterota bacterium | reverse complement strand
CTCTATTCCCCACAGACCGAAGGGTACATTTAATTTTTTTTGTCTCAATATAAACACATTCAGAATTCTTACGATAAACCGAGTCGGTCAAAAGTGGATTAATGTGAAATACGATAGAAGGAAAACATTTCCCGTGCCACTGATCATTGATAGTCAAAGCATTTTCTAAAATTGTAAGTTCGCGGGAATGGGTTTCTCCAGACCACCATTTCACATTACCAACAAATCGCCCATAACCTTCTGAATGAGCAAAAGTCTTATGCCGAGCACCCCACAAAAATGGGCCTAAGTATTTGTCCTGGCATGACAACTTACCGAAATTTAAGGTATTATGAGCTGAAGTAACACGCAATGCTTTTCGTTCAGGTATATTTTTATACGTGTACGTTCCGGAATCGACAAAAACTTGAATCCCTCCAAGACTCAAACAAATACTTAATGCATCAGCATGCCCATGAGCCCCTGTCTGGCATGTTCCGAGCGGGCCACAATCAAAAAAAACAAAAACTTCATGTTGCGTGCCCCTTCCAATAGTTGCGATATAATATCTTCCTTTTGAAAAATATTTTTCATCAATTTGATTTTCTGATGTTAGTTGTGGCAACTTTTTTTGGATCAAACGATTTATTTTTTCGGTCTGAGAAGCAAAAAGCCAGTACACAGTCTCAGATAGCATGCCTTTAGAAGCAAATGCAGGCTCATCGAAAAGAACTGACCATATTCCGAGCTGGTCCATATATTTATTGGTATTTCTTGAAGCAAGACGAAAAGCCCACGCACCATCCTCATCACCAAAATTAGGCACATTACCAGCTACGTTGAGAAGTGATGATACAAACTCTCCACATTTGCGAAGCCTATCAAGGTAGTTATCAGAAAATGTAATTCCACTTTTATTTCCGAAATAATATGCAATAAAAAATTGATTTGCTGCAAATACTTGGTATGATACAGATTGTTCGTGGTTCACTCCGTCCGATAAAATCTGGGTATCTATTTCTTGCGCTAAGATTAAATATGCCTTTTCTTGTGCTGCATTCAAAAAAGTTTTTTCTTGTCCGCCAAAAAAAATCTTCCACCGTAAAGAGGCAACAAATACCCCCACAGCTTCGGAAATAAGATGATTACCAGCCGAACTATAAAGCGAGTAATTTTCAGAAATAAATTTAACGTGCAAATAAACAGACTGAGCCCATTTTTGCAAAAATTCAGCAGAAAATTGATAACGATTTCTTAAGAACTCAAAAGCAAGAGACCAGCTAACAAGACGATATGCTGCGACACTGGGACTAGCCCAATTCACGCCTATCATATATGGATTTTGTTCAATCCACGAATCAACATAATACATCAATTTATCTACATAGTGAGTATCTTGTGTTAATATAAAGGCTTGAGATAGTCTTGGTAATTCTTGATGTTTATTGATTTCAAAAACATACTTTATATCACCAACGGCATTAAAAGAACGAAAATCAAGAAAAGGGGCATAACGTACCTGAATATGAATATTATTTTTATAATCATAATTCCAGTCTATGGAATCACCGACAAAATGGTTCTCCAATTTAAATAATGAGAATTTATTATGTAATACCGCATTCGCCTCACAAATACATCGTTTACAGTACTCTTCTGGCAAATCATGAAGAATATTAGTT
>JAYEJI010000185.1:0-1665 GCA_034660515.1 Fidelibacterota bacterium | reverse complement strand
CCCTGGATCATGAATCCCGGGATCACTCGATGAAATTTGACGCCGTCATAATACCCTGTTGTTGCCAAGCGTTTGAAGTTTGCGCAATGATTAGGAGCTTTTTCCGGAAGGAAACGCATCTTCATTACACCAAAACGTGTTTCAATAATAGCGTATTCATTCTTTTTAACCGGTTCAGCCGGTGTAGCTGCCAATTCGGCAAGAATATCATTGATCTGCATAGTATCCAGAGCTTCAGTCAAGTTTTTAAGCTCTTTTTCTCCATCTAAGATCACTTTATGATTGCGATACTTACCTTCAGGATAGGTGTTAATATAGTCAGTGACCGCAAAAACACTTTCTTTTGCGAGTTCAAATGTTAATTGTTCAAGTTTTTCTTTTGTTTGTTCCACGAATTTGCCCTCCGGGTATTTGGCGAGATAACGAAAACACGAGGCTTCGTCGTTTGCGCGTTTATAATATAATTTTTCAAGTCTTTTTCCAGCACGTTGTGCATAGTTCTCAGCATCAGTTGTTTTAATATAGCGGCTTATCTTTCTTGGATTATCGGTTTTCATGACCTGGCTGTAATCTTTCCAGTCCTTGAGCGAGCATGATGTAAGCATTAATAAGCCGATGAGGATGAGTAAAGTGGTTCTTTTCAAGTAAATGTCTCCTGAATAATTGGTGTAAATGTAGTAATTATATGGAAGTAATACAAAACTTTTCATTAAGGTTAAGATTAAGATCGAGGTTAAGAACAGGGTCAAGGGTATCGGAGTTCGGGGTGAGGGAGTTCAGAGTATTTGCGTATAAAAAGAAAATAATGAATGATGGATGATGGATGATGAGTGAAAGAAATTGAAAAGTTGAAACTTGAAAGTTGAAAAATATCTTTTTTTATTGTTCACTATTCACTGATTACCGGTTACTGTTTTCTGCCTGCCTACTGCATAGTGCTTACAGAATTATCTTCGGTCCCGATATGTGTTGCTTGGCAAAAGAGAAGGAAAAGTCTATATCGGCATCTTTAAAGATGTGTTCATATGTTTTTTGAGTTTGCTTTTCCGAATTGTTATTTTCACTGAGATGTGCAAGCATCAGGTGTTTTAATTTCCCTTTCAGGATAACATCGCGTGCTGCTTCAGCGGATTGTGTATTCGACAGATGACCGTAGGATGAGCGGATGCGTTGCTTTACCTTCTCAGGATAATGTGTGTTCAATTTTAACATATTCAGATCATGATTTGATTCCAAAACCAATGCGTCAAGTTTCTTTAAATGATTGCTTATCAAGGTAGTGATTTTTCCCAGGTCTGTAACGATGCCCAATGAGTGCTTGCCGTTATCCAATGTAAAGCAAACAGGATCCAAAGTGTCGTGTGTGATCCTTAGAGGATGTATCATAAAATCCTGATAATCAAATGGTAATCCAGTTTCGAATAAGTGAATATCTTGGATCTCATTCAGTTTATATCGTTCCTCTGCCGCATCGTAACAACCCCGGTTCATGAATACCGGGATCCCCATTTTCTTTGCAAAAACCCGCGCTCCGCGAATATGATCAATATGCTCATGAGTAATAAAAATAGCTTGAATATCCGAAGCGTCCGTATCAACATCCTGCAACCGCAATACAAGCTGTTTGGCAGAAAGTCCCGCATCGATCAGAATAGAGGACTTCCC
>JAYEJI010000184.1:0-25466 GCA_034660515.1 Fidelibacterota bacterium | reverse complement strand
ACTCTTCATAACCTTGGCGAAGAAGAGCAAAAGGCAAAAGAAAAATGCACGATTGTTAGGTCGGATCCGCGTGTCCGACCGGAAACAATATAATTAAAACACGTCATCCCGGAACCCCAAAGCTTGTCTCCTTTTTATACAAACTAAAATTGTCATGCTGAGCGGAATCCCGATGTAAATCGGGATGAAGTCGAAGCATCTATTCATGCCGCTGAATCATGAATAGATCCTTCACTACGTTCAGGATGACATCTTTTTTGTTTTTTGTTAAAAATCATGCAATATCAACAACAAATTGACCAAATATTAAGTTTATTCATTGATTTTTTTCTGTTAAACCGAATAATGATTTATTACATTATCGCAAGTTCCGGTCGGAATGAGTAATACATGGGAAAACCCTGAAAATCAAACATAAAGCGACAAGAACCACATGAACGCAAAACTTATTTTAGAAAATGGTATGAGCTTCGAGGGGAAAGCCTTTGGTGCACCCGTATCAACTTCCGGAGAGGTTGTTTTCAACACCGGTATGGTCGGTTATCCCGAAGCACTTACTGATCCGTCCTATTACGGTCAGATCCTGACATTCACCTATCCTTTGATCGGGAATTATGGTGTTCCGCAAGAAACGGAGGAAGATATCACCAAACGCCGCTGGGAATCGCCCCGGATCCAGGCTTTTGGTTTTATTATCTCAAATCTTTCTGATGTTCATAGTCACTGGGATGCCGATATGAGTCTCGATGAATGGTTAAAAAAAGAAGGTATCCCCGGTATCACCGGTATCGATACGCGTGCATTGACCAAAGTTCTGCGCGAAAGCGGTACCATGCTGGGCAAGATCGTGGTCAATGATCAGGATGTGGACTTTTATGATCCGAATAAAGACCTTCTTATCGAAAAGGTAACGGTCAAAGAACCCATTGAACACGGAGAAGGTGACAAAAACATTCTTTTACTGGATTTCGGTTGCAAGAACAGCATTATCGCCAATGTGGTCAAACGTGGTTTTAAGGTTATTCAGGTTCCATACAATTACGATTATTCAAATATAAAATACGACGGTATCGTTCTCTCCAGTGGCCCCGGTGATCCGGCTCAATATATTTTTATGAAGGATAAGATCAATGCTTTCATGAAAGAACGCAAGCCCATGCTGGGTATCTGCCTGGGGCATCAGCTACTGGCGCTTTCCTCGGGTGCAAAAACATATAAACTGGGTTACGGCCATCGTTCTCAGAACCAGCCGGTGATCGATCGACTGAGCTCACGTGCTTATGTGACCACTCAGAATCACGGATATGCCGTTGATACCAAAACTATTCCCAGTGGTTGGATCTCTTGGTTTGAGAACCTGAACGACGGGACGAACGAAGGTTTATGGCATAAGAATTTACCCATATTATCAACACAGTTCCATCCGGAAGCCATGCCCGGTCCGGTTGATACAGGCTTTGTTTTTGACGAATTTAAACGCTGTTTCTAAGCAGGGAAGAACATGACTAAAAAGATCAAAAAAGTTGTTATTCTTGGCTCCGCAGCCATTAAGATCGGTGAAGCGGGAGAATTTGATTATTCAGGCTCCCAGGCTATTAAAGCATTGAAGGAAGAAGGCGTAAAAACCATCCTTATCAATCCCAATATTGCTACCATTCAAACCTCCGATTACCTTGCGGATAAAGTTTATTTACTTCCGGTGACCGTGGAATTTGTTGAGAAGATCCTGAAAAAAGAAAACCCGGACGGTATTTTATTGAGTTTTGGTGGACAAACTGCTTTAAACTGTGGACTTGAACTTTATGACCAGGGTATTTTAAAGAAACACGGTATAAAAGTACTGGGAACACCCGTTGAAACCATCCGAAATACCGAAGATCGGGAAAAATTCAACAATTCACTGAATGAGATACAGGTCAAGTACCCTAAAAGTAAAGCAGTAGGGTCTGTCGAAGAAGCACACGCTTTTGCTGAAGAGATCGGTTATCCGGTCATGTTGCGTATTGCCTATGCACTTGGAGGATTGGGAAGCGGCGTTTGTCGGAATAAAAAACAATTAATAGATCGTGCCGGAAAGGCATTTTCTTATACAACACAAATACTGATCGAAGAATGGCTCGGTGGCTGGAAAGAAGTCGAATACGAAGTCGTTCGTGATAAATACGATAACTGTATTACGGTCTGTAATATGGAAAATGTTGATCCTTTAGGGATTCATACCGGTGAAAGTATTGTTGTAGCTCCTAGCCAAACCCTTTCCAATAGCGAGTATCACAAACTTCGCGAGATCGGGATTCGTGTGATCCGGCATCTTGGCGTAGTGGGTGAGTGTAATATCCAGTATGCCTTAGATCCCTTTTCTGAAGATTATCGTGTTATTGAAGTGAATGCGCGACTTTCGCGTTCTTCCGCTCTTGCATCCAAAGCAACCGGTTATCCCCTGGCATTTATTGCCGCAAAACTCGGTATGGGTTATGGTCTGCATGAACTTTCAAATGCCATTACAGAAACCTCTGCATTTTTTGAACCCGCTCTGGACTATATAGTGGTCAAAATGCCGCGCTGGGACCTGAAAAAATTCCGTAATGTTTCCCGTCGGATCGGTTCCGCCATGAAATCGGTAGGTGAGGTGATGGCCATCGGCCGTAATTTTGAAGAAACACTTCAAAAAGCTATTCGAATGCTTGGAACCGGTGCCAAAGGACTTGTAGCTAATGAAAAATTCGTAACTGCTTCTCTGGAGGATTCACTCACTAAACCCAGTGATGAACGCTTGTTCGCCGTCGTAGATGCTTTTAAGCAGGGATATTCCATTGATTGGGTTTATGATCTGACGAAAATTGATGTCTGGTTCCTGAACAAGATCAAAAATGTTGTAGATGTTTGTCTGCGCTTGAACGATGGTGAAACCCTGGATGAGGAATTACTGCTTACAGCGAAAAAAATGGGTTATTCGGATGAACAACTTGCGGTTGTGACTCAAAAAGATGAAGAAGAAATTTACAAAATGCGGCAAGAAGCCAACATACATCCGTTTATCAAACAGATCGATACGGTTGCAGCAGAATATCCGGCAAAAACAAATTACCTTTACTTGACTTACGAAGGTATTGAAGATGATTATACTGAAAAGCATCGTGATGCTGCTATCATTTTAGGTGGCGGACCTTATCGCATTGGCTCTTCGGTTGAATTCGATTGGTGTTGTGTGATCGCAGGTAAAACGGTTCGTGAATCCGGGAAAACTGCCATTATGATCAATTGTAATCCTGAAACGGTCAGTACGGATTATGATGAATTTGATGCTTTATTTTTTGAAGAACTGACCTTTGAAACCGTTCGTGAAATATACAATAAAGTCGATCCCGAAGGATTTATTCTCTCCATGGGCGGTCAGATCCCTAATAACCTGGCTGTTCGCTTACATGAAAACGGCTTACGTATTCTGGGGACAGAGACGAAATATATTGACCGGGCAGAAAATCGCTCACATTTTTCTGCTATGCTGGATGATCTTGAGATCAAACAACCGAAATGGAAAGCATTGACCGATACGGCTTCTGCACTGAAATTTTCAAGTAATGTCGGTTACCCGGTTTTGATCCGTCCTTCTTATGTATTGTCCGGTGCAGCTATGGCAGTTGCGACCGGCGATACAGAACTGAAAAAATTCCTGCAAGCTGCTGCAGATGTTTCTAAGGAATATCCGGTCGTGATCTCTAAATTCTATGAAAATGCCAAAGAACTGGAATTTGATGCTGTGGCTCAGGATGGTAAGATCATTTGTTATGCCATTTCAGAGCATGTTGAGAACGCCGGTGTGCATTCCGGTGATGCAACCTTGGTTCTGCCTCCTCAACGCACTTATTTTGAAACGGAACGTCAGATCCGAAAGACTTCCGCAAAGATCGCAAAGAACCTGAATATTAATGGTCCTTTTAATATACAATACATCGCAAAAAATAATGAAGTTCGTGTGATCGAATGTAATCTTAGAGCTTCGAGATCTTTTCCTTTCGTATCAAAGACCTTGAATAAAAACTTTATTGAGATCGCAACCAAGGTTATTCTGGGTAAAAAACAAGAAAAGATACGTATACCGCTTTATGATTATGAGTATGTGGCCGTCAAAGCGCCGCAATTCTCCTTTACACGCCTCAGAGGCGCCGATCCTGCAACGGGAGTGGAAATGTCCTCAACCGGTGAAGTTGCCTGCTTAGGGGATAATTTTCATGAAGCTTTTATTAAAGCTCTGATCTCTGTAGGATTTAAATTTCCGGTAAAAAGTATTTTAATTTCTTCAGGCCCGGTAGAATCTAAAGCGGAATTATTGGATGGAATTAAGGCTCTCTCCGATATGGGAACAAGTATATATGCAACGGGTGGAACATCTGATTTTCTAAAAAAACATGATGTTCCCAACAAGATGTTGTATTGGCCTTTGGATGAAAAACAACCGGGTGTCGTAGAGTATCTGAAAAAAGGCAGCATTGATCTGGTTATCAATATTCCAAAAAACTATAATGAAGATGAGCTGACCAACGATTATACCATCCGTCGGACTGCCGTTGATTATGCCGTACCCCTGATCACCAATCGTCAGGTCGCCATGCGTCTATTCGAAGCCTTACCCAAAACCACGATCGATTCATTGAAGATCAAAAGCTGGGATGAATATAAAGTCTAAAGAAGTAACTGGTGACTAGAAACTAGTGACTGGCAAATATTTTTGTATATGTAGGGGCTCAATATATTGAGCCCTTTTGTTTTATGCGTTAATAAAGGTAAAAAGGAGTATGGGAGTGGAAGCAATTAAAAGTTATGGGTTATGAGTAGAAATATCTTCTTTTTACTTCTTACCCTTTGTTTCTTATTCTTCACCGATCACAGGTTACAGATCACGTCTCACGTTTTACGTCTTCATAAAAAAGCCCCATCCGAAGACAGGGCTAATTTAATAGATTTTAGTTATTGTCTTATTTTACAGTATACATTTCAATAATCCCGATCTGACGAATAGCAATAGTCACATGTTCAGAGTTGGGGTAGTAGGTGAGGAGGTTCTGGAATTCGCCGACAGCTGAGCGCATCTTGCCCATCTTGAAATAACAGAAGCCCAGTTTTAATTGAGTATCGTCATATTTGTCGAAGGCATTGGTGTTAAATACCATATTGAAGGCATTGAAAGCTTTCTTATATTGGCGCAGAGCATAGTAACTTTCGCCGATCCAGTATTGGATATTTCCTGTAAGATAATGTTTAGGCTGTTCTGAAATGAGTTTCTCGAAGATATCTACCGCATCATCATAGCGTTGATAGTAGAATTTGTTCAGAGCTTCTTTGTAATTTTCCATGAACGCATCGGTCTTAATAATTTCTTTTACCTTGACTTCAGGTACTATCACTTCGGGTTTTACTATGATCTCTTTAATTTCATCTTCAGGTAAAACTTCTGCAAGTTCTTCTGGTGTTTCTACAGTTTGCTCTGCAATGACCTTTTTCGATCCGAAAAAGATCGGCATACTGTTCAATTCTTGAAGGTAACCATTCATTCGTGCTATAACACCAATAAGGGTATCAGTTTGCATTGCCATTATATCATTCTCTGCTTCAATACGATCAAGCTGAGCGTGGAGTTTAGTTGTTCGCGCGATATAATATTCATCCATGGAGGCAAAAGCCAAAGTCATGGTATCTTTCATGTTCTCGATTTTTCTATCAAGAAGTTTGATATTCATATCATCGCTGTTGATGATAATAGGCTCACTGGAAGGAACAGGAGTTCTTGTGCTGGCACATCCTGAAAAGACGGCGGCAATAAGAACAACGATCATTAAGGGAAAAATTATTCTTTTCATAAAAGACCTCATTTGATTTTATTTGTAAAAATATTAAAAAAAATCCCGGTTAACAAAAATTATTTTATATTTTATGGGATTTTTTAGGGTGTTTTTACTTATTTTATAGCAAAAGTGGGTGATTATGAAAGAAAAAGAAGTAAAACTCGTTGAATTTCAGAATGATATGCTGGCCGAAATGGTCAAAACCGTCTTGACGGATAAGGGAATTCATTTCCGTGCCAAAAGCGATATCATGCAATCGGCTCTGATAGTTGAAGGAAATGCCGCATCAGGAGCATTTACAATTATTTATGTTAAAGAAAAAGATCTGCAAGCAGCACAAGATGCTATAGCGGGTATGGTATAGGAAGGACTTATGCAGAAAATAAGGAGCATCAAAGGGACACACGACATACTACCCTGGGATATTCATAAATGGCAGAAGATAGAATCGGTATTGAGAGAAGTATTCGCATCTTACGCCTGTAAAGAAGTTCGGACACCTGTTTTTGAAAGTACAAACTTATTTTCAAGGGGAGTGGGTGAGTTTTCCGATATCGTGAGCAAGGAGATGTACAGTTTTAAGGATAAGGGCGGCGATAATCTGACGCTACGTCCCGAATTGACCGCTTCGGTTGTGCGTTCCTATATTCAACATAATTATCAACAAGAATCATCTCTGCATAAATTGTGGTATTTTGGCCCCTTGTTCCGTCAGGAACGTCCTCAAGCCGGACGTCAACGCCAATTTTATCAGTACGGAATAGAACTGATCGGTTCACCTCATCCCGAAGCGGATGCCGAATCTATCGATGTCGCTTGTTCCGTCTATCGTAAACTTGGATTAGAGAACTGGGAACTTCATATCAATTCCATTGGCAGTATAGAAGCCAGAAAGATATATATGAATGTGCTTAGAGATACCTTGAAAGATCGTAAAGATGAATTATGTGAAACCTGTCAGGGACGATTTGACGGCAATATTCTGCGTCTTTTTGATTGCAAGAATTCCGCTTGTCAGAAGATCATGAAAAAACATGCACCTTCGATCCTGGATCATCTTTCAAATGAAGATAAAGAACATTTTAAGCAGGTCAGAAAGCTTCTCGATGCTGCTGGAATAAAATATATTGTAAATCCCGCTTTGGTCCGGGGTCTGGATTATTATACCCGTACCACCTTTGAGATAAAAGGAACTGCTCTCGGTGCACAGGATGCACTGTGTGGCGGTGGTCGATATGATAATTTGATCTCAGATCTTGATGGACCCGAAACGCCTGCGGTAGGTTTTGCGGCTGGAATTGAACGATTGGTTATGGCCATGGATGCCGAGCAACTTTTTGATGAAGATCAAAATTTTGTGGATCTTTATGTGGCTCCCATGGATATCGCCTGCCTTGAAGGTATTACGCCAAAAGTCCATGAATTGCGAGATAAAGGGTTCCGTATTCATATTGAACTTCTTCGCCGTTCAGTTAAGGCCATGATGAGAGATGCGAACCGTCAAAATGCCCGTTGGGTCGCTGTGATCGGTGAACAGGAACTGCAAAGCGGACAACTGAAATTGAAGAACATGCAAGAAAATGATCAGGTTGATGTCTCTTTGAATGAAATTGAAAAAATAATCAGTAAATAAAAGAAAATACATGACGAAGTTTGAATTTATCAAAGACTATTTTTCCGATGCCGCTCCGGTAATCGGTATCGTACTGGGATCTGGTTTGAACAATCTTCTGGATTCCATCGAAATTGAAAAAACACTTTCATATGACAAGATCCCCGATTTTCCCCGTTCAACTGTTCCGGGACATGAAGGAGCCTTTGTTCTTGGAAATACAAATGGCATACAAATTCTTGCTGCCAAAGGCCGGTTTCACTTTTATGAAGGATATGATCTTGAAACAGTACTCTCCATTATGAAAAGCTTTCATGCTGTTGGGATCAAGAAGGTAGTGATAACAAATGCTGCAGGACTGATGAACAAAGACCATAAACCGGGTGATATTCTATTGATCAATAATTGTATTGATATGACCGGTCAGGCTTCAGTGTTGGAAAAAGGAACTGATGTTATTGGTAGTCGGGAAAGGGAGATAGCTCTCAAAGCTGCGAAAGTATCTGAAGTCAAGATCGGAGAAGGTATTTATGTTTGGACAACAGGCCCCTCTTATGAAACACCGGCAGAGATCAAATATTTTACATTACTCGGTGGAGATCTTGTGGGAATGTCCACTATGCCGGAGATCATGTGGGCAAGAGAGAAGGGGATGGAAGTTTTCCCCTTTTCCTGTGCGACCAATTGGGCGGCAGGTATCTCACCACAACCCCTTACTCATGAAGAGGTCAATGAAACAGCACAACATGTGCGTGAAGACCTGACTCGTTATATTTTATCACTTTGTAAACTTATCGGAGACTAATAATAGATGATGAAACATCCCCCCGGATGTCACCGTATTTCAGGACGTACCTATTTTACCCTGTACGCCCCTTACGCACAACAAGTACGCCTCCTACTTTTTGGCCACTGTTCTGACGATAATGCAAATCAGGTTCTGCCCATGCGTGCTATCAGCGGCGGTTACTGGGAATATTCCGATATTCGGTCTTTCACCGGAAATTACTATGCTTTTCAGATAGATGAACAACCGCTGACAATTGCGGATCCTTACGCACGCTCAATATCTACTTTCAACGATTTCCGGCAACATGCAAAAGCCTATATCCATGAAAATGAATTTGACTGGGAAGGAGATAGTTTTATCTCTCCGGCCGATCCCCGTGATATGATCATTTATGAATGCCATATCCGTGATATGACGGCTCATCCTTCCGCAAAGGTTAAAGCTCCGGGAACCTATGCCGGTTTCGCTGAAAAGATCACTTATCTTAAGGAATTGGGTGTGAATACCGTTGAATTCCTTCCTATCCAGCATTTTGCAAATTATGAGCCTCCCTATGCGGAAGCAACAGACTATGTTTTAAATAGCTGGAACCCCTATGCCTACAATCACTGGGGGTATATGACAGCGTATTTTTTTGCCCCCGTAAATTTTTATTCTACTGCAGGGAAGCGAAAAAAAGGCACTTGGTCAGATCCTCGCGGCAGGGAGATCGATGAACTGAAAGCGTTGATCAAAGAACTCCATAAAGCGGGTATTTCTGTTATTATGGATGTAGTGTATAACCATATATCACAATACAATCTTAATCCTTTACGTGTTCTGGCTGAGGATCATTATATTGATTCCAATGCAAATACCAGCGGATGTGGAAATGATATTTGCTCGGATTCTCCCGTAGTCCGCAAACTGATCACAGATTCTATTCGATATTGGATGGAAGAATTTCATATTGACGGTTTTCGTTTTGATCTGGCGGGTGTTCTTGATGATGATACGCTCACCGCAGTAAGAACGACCGCACGCAGTATTTATTCCAATGCCATCCTTATTGGTGAACCTTGGGGAAAACGCTATTTTCCTCACCGTATGAGTGATCTGGGTCTGGGCGTTTGGAATGATCTGTTCCGTAATGGTATGAAAGGCGAAAACCCCTATGACCGGAAAGGATTTATCTTTGGACATTGGGATCACCACTTACACCGGAATAATTTTACCAAACTGCTGACAGGTTCGTGGCGTAATGATGGAGGGCATGCTCCGGACAGCCGTTACTCAGTCAACTATCTTGCTTCGCACGACGGCTATACCTTAGGTGATTTTATTCGGATCGCAACACGGAAAAAAAAGAAAACCGTACTTCCCGACCATAATGAACATATCGCATTGCAAAGCGATGAGAATGAACTGCATCGTTTGGCAGCTTTTCTTCTTGCAACATCCCAGGGGATCATGATGATGCATGCGGGACAAGAATTTGCGCGCTCGAAAGTGATCATGAAAATCTCCGGAGTCCATGATCCCAAAACCGGTGAACTGGATCATGATTCCTATGCAAAAGACAATAAAACAAATTATATCAATTATGAGGATAAAAAGGTGAATGAAGCTTTGTTCACCTATTATCGTGACCTGATCGCAGTACGGAAAGCTTTTCCTGAATTGCGTTCTGCAGATCACAAACAAATCACACCACTTCATGCCGAAGGATCTGATTTTGCTTTGGGTTATTTAAGCTCTTCTGCATCACGGACCTGTGCGGTGCTTGCCAATACCTCTCCTCGTCATACAGCGGTTTTCAAACTGGATGAGGATAATTGGGATGTACATATTGACCGGGATCACGCATCCTGTGATGCCATAAAAATACTTCCCGGTGGAAAAATTGAGTTGAAACCACGCTCACACTATTTACTGGTTAGAAAAAACACCTGATCCTTATGAAAAGAACATTATTGATCTCTGCATGTCTTCTCGGTATTTCCTGTCGCTATGACGGGAAAGACAATGAATTGTCTCAAAATGATCTCCGGATCCTAAAAGATAATTTTACCTTGATCCCGGTTTGTCCCGAGCAGTTGGGTGGACTTTCCACTCCACGCTTACCGGCTGAAATTCAGGAAGATGAAAAAGTTTTACGTAAAGATGGAGTTTATGTGGACCTGGCGTTTCGAAAGGGAGCTGAAGCGGCTTTAATGATAGCCGGTCTCTCTGATTGTAATATTGCCCTTATGAAAGAAAATTCGCCTTCCTGTGGAAATAATTATATCTATGATGGAAATTTTAACGGGTCTCTGATCCCGGGCAAGGGTATTACGGTGAATTTATTTGAAAAAAATGCCATAAAAGTGTATAATGAAAATGAAATAGAAAAAATAATTAAGGAGAATACTAATGTTTGATCCACGAGAAAAGAAATTAGCTGAACTTTTAGTAAATTATTCTACTGATGTACAAAAGGGTGAAAATGTTCTGATTGAAGTTTTTGATATTCCTGAAACTTTTGTAAAACAATTGATCCGTGCTGTCCGTCTTCGTGAAGGAAATCCTTTTGTAAGTATTAAAAATAATTCCATTCAACGCGAACTGTTTCTGAACGGAACTGATGAGCAGATCACATTCAGCGGTGAATATGAAGCATTCCGTATGAAAAATATGCAAGCATATATTGGTGTTCGCGGTTCAAAGAACATTACAGAACTGTCGGATGTACCTTCTGGCGACATGAAACGTTATCAAATGCTTTGGAGTGAACCCGTTCATTCTCGCATTCGTGTTCCAGAGACGAAATGGGTGGTACTGCGCTGGCCAACACCCTCAATGGCACAACAGGCAGATATGAGTACAGAAGAATTCGAGGAATTTTATTTTAATGTATGCACACTTGATTATCCCAAGATGGCTGAAGCTCAAAAAACACTCATGGCACTTGAAGAAAAAACCGATAAAGTTCATATCAAAGGCCCCGGTGAAACAGATTTGAAATTCTCGGTCAAAGATATACCGGTCATTCAGTCATGCGGTTTGCGAAATATTCCGGATGGTGAAGTTTTTACAGCGCCGGTAAGGGATTCCGTTAATGGTGTGATCGAATATAATACACCGACCTTATATCAGGGGACTGTTTTTGAAAAAGTAAAATTGACTTTTAAAGATGGTAAAATCGTTAAGGTTGAAGGTGATAATGTTGAACGTCTGGAAGAGATATTCAATACGGATGAAGGTGCCCGTTATGTAGGTGAATTTGCTATTGGGATGAACCCCTATATTACGCGTTCGATGAAAGATATTCTTTTTGATGAAAAGATCGCCGGTTCTATTCACTTTACACCCGGAAATGCTTACGATGATGCTTTTAACGGAAATCGTTCAGCTATTCACTGGGATCTGGTATTGCGCCAGACACCCGAATGGGGTGGTGGAGAGATCTGGTTTGATGATGTACTTATCAGAAAAGACGGTATGTTTGTTCTTGACGAATTGAAATCTTTGAATCCGGAAAACTTAAAATAATTTTTATGAGCGTGAATGATATACCAAAAATCATTTCCGTTCGAAAAGCAGCAAAATACTATTGGGAAGATATCCTGACAAAGGTGTTTGAATGAAAAAGATCATTATTATCTTCATAACATTGTTTTCTTTCGCGCTGGCCTGTACTTCCGCGGTCATCAGCGGTTCAGCGACCGTAGATGGACGACCCCTGCTCTGGAAACACCGGGATACCGGTTCTCTGGAAAATAAAATGGTCTTTATCAGTGATTCGGGCTATGATTTCATGGGGATAGCAAATGTTGCGGACCCCGAAAGCAAGAATATCTGGATGGGAATGAACGAAAAAGGTTTCAGTATTATGAACACCGCTTCCTACAATATCAACGAAGGGATCAGCTGTAACGTGGAACCCGATCAGGAAGGGTTTTTCATGCGACGGGCTTTGGAAACCTGCGTGAACATGCAGGATTTTGAACAATTACTGAAAGAGTCATCCGGCAAATGGGGGATAGAGGCGAATTTTGGCATCATCGATGCGGAAGGGAATGCCGCTTACTACGAAACAGGTTTCTACGAGTATAAAAAATATGATGTGAACGATTCGGCGATCGCTCCCCGGGGATATCTGGTACGTACGAATTTCTCGGTTTCCGGTACCGGGGACAAGGGAGAGGGATATATCCGTTATACGGCGACGAACCGGCTTTTCGAAACGCAGGAAAAACTGGGCGTAGATTTCATTCTTCGCAAAGCAACCCGGAATATGGATCATGGTATGCTGACGGAACATATCGGGAACATGAAACTGCCAAAAAATGCTAAAGATCGGACATTGGTGGCTTTTCAAGATTATATTGTGCGGTATTGGAGCGCTTCCGTGCTGGTCATACAAGGTGTAAAACCCGGTGAAGATCCACGGGAGAGCATGCTTTGGCCCATTATGGGATTTCCGCTGACCGCTATGGTAACACCGGTCTTCTTTTCTTCCGGCAAGGACCTTCCGGAGGTCATTACAACGAATGATAAAACGGCACCACTGATGACAAGTGCGGCGATGAAATTAAAGGATGAATTATTTCCGGTCGAACACGATGATCATAACAATTATATAGATATTGCAAAACTGATAAACCGGAAAAAAAGCGGATATTTACAGATAGTAATAGAAAAAGAGAAAGATATTATCCGAAGAGCGAAGAAAGTAAGAGGGGATCCTTCCGAAACGGCTATCCGGGATTATTATTTATGGTTAGATAATTACGTTTCGGCTGTCTATGATGTATTGCTTCCCGCAGAACCGGTGAAAGATGATCAGCATATTTGGGATGAAGAGAAAATCTGTAAGTAAGGAAAAATTTGACAAACTTGTTCTCCGAAGTTTTAACGAAGGAGAAGGTATAAAGGCATAAGTATCTATATACAATGACAGGCTTGTTCGCTCTTCTAAATTTATATGTTTGTTAATTAGATTCCGATAGTTGGTAATAAGTTATTTCAACGCTTCAACGTTTCACCTCTGCGGTTCATTCCATATAAATAGACAAATGCTCCGATAATGATCACGGATCCCGCCAGACTCATCACATCTGGGAATTCACCTAGGAAAATGATACCGATAATAGCAGTAAAAAGTACATGAAAATATTTATAAGGCGCAATATCCGATGCTCTTGAATAACGGTACGATTCTGTCATGAAGATCTGTCCGATCCCGGCAAAAACGCCTATGCCGATCAAATATACCCATTGAATTGTTGTTGGTAGTTCAAACGTTGCGACTGCGCCCGGCAGGGTGACAATAAATGAGATCAATGAAAAATAGAATACAATGGTAGCCGAACTTTCACCACGTATGTTTAATAAGCGAATGATCGCGTAGGCAAAACCGGCAAAGATCGCAGAACCGAATCCCATCACGGCCGGAAGAACCACCATGTCAAATTGTGGTTTAATAATGAGCAGTGATGCAAAGAAAGCTATGATAGCTGCGATAATTTGATGTTTATTAAGTTTTTCTTTGAGAAAAAGCGCAGCAAACAGGATAACAAAGAAAGGAGAGATCTTGTTTAGCATAGTTCCATCGCTGAGGTTCATATCGACGATGCAATAAAAATATAACATGACACCGACAAGACCTCCTAAACTTCTTAATATCAAATACTTCCGATTCTCTTTCTTTCCCCAAAAAGAATCACCGTTCTTAAGAATAATTATGATGACAATGATGAGTGAGATTAAGTTTCTAAAGAAGACTTTTTCGAAAAGTGGAAGATCTCCGGCCATGCGAACCATCAGTGACATTAAAGCAAATGACAGTGATGAAACTGTCATTAAAAGTACTGATTTCCCGTAACCTTTATCCATCAGGCAATCTATAATAAAAACATTAACTTTCATATCAAAATCTTGACTACCATTGATATTCTAGTTACATTATCCGGCTATTGTAAAATTGTTTTTAGGAGTAGATTTATCGTATCGAATTATTCGACATTTTTTAAGCAAGTCCAAAGAACTCCGGATGATATTTTTATTTACTCCGGAGATAAGGCTCTAAACTACAAAGAGGTGTTTGAATCCTCTTTGAAACTTGCTAATCATTTTCATCAACAGGGTATTTCAAAAGATACCCGTGTTGTTGTAATGCTTCCGAATATTCCAGAAATGATCTATACCTGGCTGGCGCTTTCACGTCTTGAAGCTATGATGATCCCGGTCAATGTGAATTACAAGTCTCTTGCGCTAAGATATATTATTGATGACAGTTCTGCTGTTTCTGTGATCTACCATGCAGACAATGAAGAAGATGTGCTGAATGCAACGAATATTCTTACAAGTCTGGATATCTTTATTGGTTTAGGTGAATGCAAGAACGAAGAGACCATAGATTTTAGGGAGTACATTGATAAGCCTTTGTTTGGTGGTCCATATAATCCGGAAGAAAATGATACGAACGTCATGTTCTACAGCGGCGCAGCAACCGGTCCGGCAAAATATGCCAAATACTCAAATTATCAGATCTTCAAAAATACCAATGATTATCTTTCTGCCGTGATGCTGAAACCCGGTGATGTGCTTTTTTCACAATTTTCTCTCGCACATTATATTGGTTATATTGCTGTTATGAATGCTGTTGTCAATGCCGGGGCATCTATTGCCATTTGCGATACGGATGATGAAACTGAGCTTCAAAAAACTTTAGAGACAGCCAAACCAAATTATATGATTGTTGAGCCTTCATATATTGCATATTTAAATGAAAAAAACGATAAAGCATACTTACCCGATACTCTGCAATATATCATAACGGGTGGTGGCCGATTGAAAAAAGATATTCATGAGACCTTTGTAAGTATTTATAAAATGCCGGTTTTCAAGATCTATGGAATGGTGGAAGCGGGACCTCTACTGACAGTTAATACGAATAAAGATAAAGCTACTTCAATTGGAACTACCTTAAGTAATATTTCTATCGCACTGAAAAAAGGCGATGAGATGCTTACGGAAGAAGTCATTGGCGAAATTTGTGTGGTCTCAAATATTCTAACAGAAGATCTGCATAAATTGCTCAGCGATCAATTTCATGATGGTTGGTACCATACCGGGGATCTTGGTAGATTGGATATGGACGGCTACCTCTATTTTGTCGATCGTAAGGCCTATGTGATCAATGTTCGGGGATTTGATGTTTATCCTGAGCGAGTAGAAATGGTATTAATGAAACATCCTATGATCCAGGATGTGGTTGTTAAAGGAGTGCCTAAAGACAGCTATTCCGAATCAATTCAGGCTTATATCATTCAAAAAGATGGAAAACGCCCAACAGATGAAGAGCTTATTGCCTTCATAGAAAAAGAATTACCCCGGTATCAGATACCGGAAAAATTTATATATGTTAATCACTTTCCAAAATCTCCAACAGGAAAAGTGGTTAGACAAGCTTTGAAATAAAGAATTAAACCCATTATGGAGGAAATATAATGGCAACTTTGACCAAAGATATTCGCAATATCGCGTTGGTTGGTCATTCGGCAACAGGCAAAACCCTTCTGGCGGACGCCTTCCTGTTGAATGCGGGGACGATCAACCGTCTTGGATCCGTCCAGGAAGGAACAACAACTTCCGATTATTCTCAAGAAGAGATCGATCGTCAGATATCTCTTCGTGCAACTCTTATGCACGTAGATCAAAAAGGTGTTAAACTAAATCTTTTGGATACACCCGGATATATGGATTTTTCCGGTGAGTTAGCAGCGATAAGTCATATTGTTGATGCAGCGGTTCTGACTGTTGATGCAACATCAAATGGTATTGAAGTTGGTACCGAATTAGCTTGGGAAGCATTGGAAAAAAACAATGTGGCTCCTTTCTTTGCTGTCTCTATGCTGGATAAAGAACATACCCATTTTGATGAAATCGTCTCAACTCTGCAAAACCGTTTCGGTGACCGGGTATTCGCGACACAATTTCCCATCAATGAAGGCCCGGCTTTCCATGCGATCGTGGATGTGTTGAAAAAGAAAATGCTTAATTTCGATGATAAAGGTGAATACTCTGAAGAAGATATTCCCGCTGATCAACAGGGACGCGTAGATGAACTCTATGAAAAGCTGGTGGAACTGGTAGCGGAATCTGATGATGCACTATTGGAAAAATATTTTGAAGAAGGTGAATTGAGTAAAGAAGAGATCAGCGATGGATTGAAAAGCGCCATTGCTTCACGTACTTTATATCCCTTGGTTTGTGTTTCATCTCAGAAAAATATAGGTGTAAGCCGTTTAGCAGAAATTCTTGCTGATCTGGCACCCGCACCTGCAACAGAAGTAAAAGCAAAGAAGGCCGGTACAAGTGAAGAAGTTGTTTGCAAAGCAGATGCTTCCGGACCAACCAGTCTTTTTATCTATAAAAGTGTTTATGAACAGCATGTTGGTGAAATGTCCTATTTTAAAGTCATGACCGGTACATTGAAACCGGGAATGGATCTTAAAAATGCTCAAACAAATACAACAGAACGATTCGGTGGTGTTTTTACCATGAACGGTAAAAATCGTGTTGAAATGGACGAACTGCAGGCCGGTGATATCGGAACCGCTGTTAAACTCAAAGATACACATACTTGTAATACACTTTGCGATTCGAAAAACATGGTAGAATATGATGCTATTCAATTCCCTGATCCTATCATCCGTGTTGCGGTTGAAGCTTCTGCTAAAGGTGATGACGAAAAGATCGGTGTCGGTTTGACACAGGTTCGTGCTGAAGATCCCAGTTTCTACTATGAAGTGGATTCCGAATTGAAGCAAACTCTGGTTTCCGGACAAGGTGAAACCCATTTGGAAGTATGTCTGAAGAAAATCGAAGATCGTTATCACATTGAGATCAATCAGATTGAACCTAAGATCCCATATCGTGAAACCATCCGTAAAACCGCTCAAGGTCACTACCGTCATAAAAAACAATCAGGTGGTGCAGGTCAGTTCGGTGAAGTATATCTTCGCATTGAACCAAAAGAACGCGGCGAAGGTATTGAATTCGTGAGTGAACTGGTCGGTATGAATGTGGATCGTTCCTTTGTTCCTTCAGTGGAAAAAGGTGTTAAACAGGCAACGGTTGAAGGCCCTCTTACCAGTTCCAAAGTGATCGACATTAAAATCGCTTTCTATGATGGTAAACAACATCCTGTCGATTCAAAAGATATTGCATTCCAGATCGCAGGTCGCGGTGCATTCCGTGAAGCGTTTACAGCTGCTGATCCTATCCTGCTAGAGCCTATCTACGAGATCGAAATTAAAATCCCGGAAGAATATATGGGTGATGTAATGGGTGATGTCTCTTCACGTCGTGGAAAGGTCCTCGGTATGGATTCCGATGGTCATAACCAGATGATCAAAGCTTCTGTTCCCTTGGCGAACCTATACAAATATGCCAATACCCTGCGTTCAATTTCTCAGGGTCGCGGCCAGTATCGCCGTAAATTCTCGCACTACGAATACGTTCCGAAAGATATTCAAGACAAGGTCGTAGCTGAACATCAACGCTTGAAAGAAGAAGCGAATTCTTAATATAATATCGAATGATATATCAAACGGGCTCCTTTTTGGAGCCCTTTTTGTTTTTGGGGTGAAAAATGTGATTTGGGACACAGGGTAAGAACTGCAATAGCAATATTATACGATTTGGATTAATATTAACGCAGGGTAGAGACGCCATGCATGGCGTCTCTGTAATTAATTTGAATTTGGTAATAAAATATGGAACGATTCAAAAATACTTATAAAATTAATTCCACACGATTACAAAATTGGGATTATGGATGGAATGGATCATATTTTGTAACAATTAATACCAAGGAGAAGGAATATTATTTTGGTGAAATTATTGGTGCTAAGATGATTTTGAGTGAAATTGGCAGGGTTGCTGACCAAGAGTGGCGTTTGACACCCAATATAAGACCGGATATGAATATTAAGTTGGGTGTTCATGTTATTATGCCCAATCATTTTCACGGAATAATTAGAATTGGAGAAAATATATTTAATCGTAAATATGATCAGCAATCAAAGCAGGGTAGAGACGCGATGCATCGCGTCTTTACTTCCCATCAATTTGGACCTCAGCGCAAAAATCTTTCATCCATTATACGAGGTTATAAATCAGTGGTTACAACATATGCCAAGAAACATAATATAAAATTTGGATGGCAGATCAGTTTTTATGATAGAATAATAACAGATTCTGTTGATTATATGAAATGTGAAAAATACATCCTAAACAATCCCACCAATTGGAAATAATAATTCGCATATCCACCATCATCAACGAAGCATTAGGTGTAAGCTTTTTAAACGGAAATAATATTTGGTAAATTTAAACCAATATTGTAAAATGTTGTATTGTAATAACAATGGAGATTAAAAATGAAAAGACATGTAATTATTGTTGTAATCATCAGTATGATAACATTTTTATTTTCACAAGATGAATTCCTTTCTGGGGTATCACAAATTGATAACTTAACCAAACAAAATATTGCTCAGGCATTATGGATGGAATCATTTAATGAAGCATCTATTCCTGCTGATATTTTGAGCAAAATTTATAGTCAAAAGAACAGTAATGAAGCCTTTGCAACACGTCTGGGGGTTCGCTTGGATGATTTGAGTAATACTAAAATATCATATCTTAAAGATTTTCGCAAACGCTATGGAACAATGAAGAAATATGCTGATCAGCGCTCTGCACAACAAGTTTATGCTAATCTAATGCTCATGGGACCTCAAAGTGTAAAAGGTTATAAACTATTAGATCCGAATATGAAATTCGAATGGCCGCAGATCGATCATCCGCAATGGGAGTATCAAGTTGGCTGGCACTTTTTTGTTGGTAATTTCACGGATGAAGATAAAAATCATTACAGTGTCCAGTTGATGTATTGGCAATATTCTCTTTTACCTTCGGAAATGGCTCATGAACTTGGATTAAGCGATATAGAAAATCAGGTCATTGAAATGCATCTTGCTATTTCTGATCCGCAAACCGATACACACTACCGGGCAAATACAGTGATCGTGGCGGGAACTACGGGACTGATCGATTTCAAAGCCAAACCTTATGAATATGCTTTGGGAAAAAATGTGATCAAATCACTGGATCCGGACGGCAATCTATTTCCGGTTGAACTAAAAGCCAAAGGTTGGGATATGGGAAAACCAGGAAATGCCGGCATTGAAATTAATATATTCCTGCATAATCCGACCGGGTATTTCATGGAGGGGGATGAGGGAAATGCACCCTGTGTAGATGGAATAGGAACCTACTATTATTCAGCAGCTAATTTGAAATTGATCGATATACGGGAAAGCATGATCATGATCAAAGGAAAAAAGATCAAGCTGATTGATGGAAATATGTGGTACGATCATCAATGGGGAACCGGTTTTATGCCCAGCGGTGCGCCTCAACATGCTGTTATGCGCGCAGTGGAAAATATAAGTGAACCGCCTCCCGGTGGTTGGGATTGGTTTATGATGCATTTTGATCAAAACGATGCCATTTCTGGAGAGGGCGAAGTACAAATGGGCATATCTGCCTTGCATACAAACGAGAATTTGGACTTTTATTGGCAAAGCGGTTCCGAAGCACCCGGAATCATGACAACACCATGTAATGGGAAATATATCGATGCAAATAATCATGCAATTGATATAAAAGGGACAATGAAGGTAACAAAATGGGTCAAGAATTCAACATCACCCAATCCGGATGTTTACCCCCCGACACATACTTGGTATCCTGCGGAATACACGTTTAAGATTGATTCTGATGTTCCGGAGCCATTAAAGCAGTTTACGTCAACACCCATCACTTCAAATGCTCAAACGGGATTTTTTGCAAACGGACTTCAGTATGCCGAGGGAGGCACCTTACTTACCGACACCTTAGGGAATGAAATTGGGCGTGGTTTTGCCGAAGCGACGAATTATGCAAATACATGGGAAAATGTCCTGAAGTTGAGCGGAATGCCAATTAATGAAAAAACAAAGAAATTCATCGGTGTAGCTAAACCTTCGATATGTCTAAAAATATCCAGTATGCTTTATGTTGCATTCCATAAAAAAGAATTGGAAAAAATCATCATGGAAAGCAGGGGGTTGTAGATGCCCATCACTATTATTGAAATAAAAGCACACTGCGATGACCAAGATAAGATCCGAGATATCCTGAAAGAAGAGAGAGCGGACTTCAAGGGACTGGATATTCAGACCGATACCTATTTCCGTGTGCCTCATGGTCGCTTAAAGCTCCGTGAAGGCAATATCGAGAATAATTTGATCCATTATGACCGTCAGGATAAAGAAGGGCCTAAGCAGTCGAATGTTCTTTTGTATAAATCTGCCCCGGATTCAAATTTAAAGGGTATTCTCATGAAAGCTCTGGGTGTTTTGGTTGTGGTAGAAAAGAAACGCGAGATATATTTTATTGATAATATCAAATTTCATATCGATACCGTTGCCCGCTTGGGTGAATTTATTGAGATCGAAGCCATTGATGAAGATGGAAGCATCGGAAAAGAGCGCTTACAAGCCCAGTGTGAACAATATCTAACAAAGTTCAGCATTCATAAAAATGATCTGATAGATTGTTCTTATAGCGATCTTTTTTGGAGTGAAGATGAAAACGAATAAAATAAAAATTCTTGGAAATGATACTGTAATGGTTTAATATTCGTTTGTTAGTCTGATGTAAAATTCGTATCTATGAAAGATTGAATTACAGTTAAAGGGTTTATTTGTACGATGAAAGATGAGAACTATCTCATTACATCAAATAATAAAAAATACCTCTAATTAAGATAAAGGAGAGAAAGATGAAGAAGATCGTATTACTGTCACTCTCAGCATTATTGATGCTCGTTCTGTTCACCGGATGTGGAGAAAGTGTTATGGCAGTTGAAACAGAAACGGTATTCGCTGAAGATACTCAAATTCCTGAACTGGCAAAAGCCGGTGGTGCTGTTGATGAATACGGTTATAATTACAATGCTCATATGTACAAAGGGAATTATTTTAATTCTTATGCAGAAAAAGCAGGTTTCCCGCCTTATGAAGGCGATGACGAAGCTTATCTTGCAGCCAATCCGGCAGCAGCTAATCATTGGGCATGGCCGTATCGTGATGTTCAGCTTTTAATGAAATGGAATGAAGCCTGGTTGTCACGTGATAAAGTCCGTCATGAAGGCTATGATAGCTACATCGGTTCAGGTGCATGGCTGACCAACCATCAATCAGGTGGAGATAAAAAAGATCATTGGACCTATTTTTGCAAGATCGTAGCTGCTCCTGCGGATGCTGATATGGAGAATGGTGTTTGGTATACAGCTGACGGCGTAGAGATCGGCCCTGTCATTTGGGGCTCTTTTGCTCTTATCCAGGAAGTAGAAAGCGGATTAGGCGCTACTTATGTTAGCCCAGCCGGTCCCGGTTTGGGTAAATGGTAGAATAATACTATTCATTGAAAAGTATTTTATTGAACGGGCACTTTATGTGCCCGTTTACTTTTGTGCTAAAAGAATTTTTATTCATAACTTTTATAACGGAATTTTATTGGCGAAATGCCGAAATAATACTAACTTGCCTCTTAAAATTGGGTAAAGGTACATTATTATATGATCAATGAAATTCTAAATAAAACACAATTAGATCAGTCTGATCTCGTTACTCTCCTGAAAACGACAGGTGATGAACGCCAGAAACTTTTCCGTCATGCAGCTGATATCAAGGAGAAGTATGTCCAAAATAAAGTCTATCTTCGCGGATTGCTCGAGTTCTCCAATATTTGTGGCAAAGATTGTTATTATTGCGGAATAAGGAGATCAAATACTAAAGTAAAACGATATGATCTGAAAGATAAAGACATCCTGAATGCCGCTTATTATGCCTACAAGAATCGCTACGGTTCCATTGTGATGCAATCAGGCGAACTGAAAAGCCCGGTATTTACAAAACGGATCACAAATCTTCTGGAAAAAATACGTGAATTTTCTGACGGAAAACTTCGGGTAACACTTTCCTGCGGAGAACAGGACATAGATACCTATGAAAAATGGTTTAAAGCCGGTGCGGACCGCTATCTACTGCGCATCGAAGAATCAAACAGTGAATTGTATTTAAAATTACATCCTAATAACGAGCTGCATTCATTTGATAATCGCCTGCAGGCTTTGCGTGATCTCAGAACAGCCGGATATCAGGTTGGTACCGGTGTGATGATCGGTCTGCCTTTCCAAACATTGGAAGATCTTGCAGATGATCTTCTGTGGATGCAAAGCATAGACATTGATATGGTGGGTATGGGACCCTATCTGGAACACAATGATACACCCTTATATCTGTACAAAGATGAGTTGCTTTCCAAGGAAGAAAGATTTGATCTATCCCTGAAGATGATCGCCATTCTACGTATTTTAATGAAAGATATTAATATTGCCGCTTCCACAGCTATGCAATCCATTGACCCGCAGGGAAGGGAAAAGGCTATCGCTATCGGTGCAAATGTCTTCATGCCGAACATCACACCCTGCTATGTCAGAGGTGAATACAAATTGTATGAAGATAAGCCCTGTACAGATGAAAACCCTGAAGATTGTCAGCGTTGTGTCGAACAACGCATAGCTTCAGTCAGTAATGATGTAGCGTATGGTGAGTGGGGGGATTCGAAGCATTACGTGAAACGTAAATCGTGATATAAAAATCATAAAATAATTATATAGCATTAATGTAAAGAGACATGATTATGCATCTCTATTTTATTAGTACCGCTTTTCTGAAAGCTATTTCAGATTCGACCTGCAAGCGGATAATATATATTCCCGGTTTTTCCACCCAGTCCACTACTTGATCCAAGATATAAAAAAATATTAACTTTTATCAAATTACCGTGTCTTAATAATGAACTAATAGAATAGGAGTTATGATGAAATCTTATCTGATCTTTATTTTGATTCTATTTGTAGGTTGTAGCAGTTTACCTATTATTGAAAGCAGATATAACGAGAATGATATTGAAAGTTCGGTTTATCATTATGATATCGAGAATAATCTGGCATATAAGATCAAGCACGATAATGAATACATTTATTTACATCTAAAGACTGACGATAAAACAACAATTCGGAAGATCATGATGAATGGATTATATATATACATGGATCCTCAAGGAGGGAGGAGTAAGGAGGTATATTTTAATTATCCTCTTTCGCTCAGAGTGAATCCCCAAGAGATGAAAAAGAGAGCTTTTAATCAGGGTACAGGAATGAACGATGAATTTGACATGAATCGTTTTCTGGATCATGTTTCAATGGAAGCGATCTATTCAAACCATGATCTTGCAGAGAAAATGCCGGTCTATTCAAGTAAAACTGATTTCAAAGTTGAACTCTCGGCTCCCACACCTTCAATATTTGTCTATGATCTGAGAATACCATTTTCAAAGATACATGAAAACGGGCAGAAAGGTATTTCAAAACTTTCCTTGGGTATTATGACCGGTAAAGTTGAAAGGCCATCCATGGAAGGCCGTCCCGGAGGAGGCATGCCGAGTGGTAGCCGTCCCGGAGGCGGGATGGGAGGCGGACCCGGTGGTGGATTTGACCGGGAAGAAATGATGGAGCAAATGTCCATCTGGTTTCAGCTTGCCCTAAACAATACAGTTAATGAATAGTTTATTCTTTCAATTTTATTTGGAATATTGTATGCTATTGAATATTAGACAAGGGGATATATTATGAGATTTGGGAAAATATTATTGCATTTTGGAAGCGTATTTCTAATTACCTTTCTGATCACAGCGGTCGTAACAGCTCTATATGGATACATTGTCCACGGAGCGTGTGGTCTAAACTGGGAAAATGCCATCATCTTCGGATTGATCTTCGGTGTAATACTGACCTGGATGGAATCCAGACGCTTAGATCGCGATGAAGATGAAGACGATAATCCTTACGATTAAACAAAAAAATATATTCATATTACAGCCAGATAATACAAAAAAGGGGAAACTTTCCCCTTTTTTTAAGCTATTGAAACTAATTTTATCAGATATTTAAACAATCATTGAGTAACAATATAATCCGTTTAACAATAGAAAGGGATTATTTATTCTCCTAAGAATGAGTTGATCATAGCCACTACATTATCATCATCAACGATATCATAGTAGATATAGGTCCCTTTACGTTTCTTGGAAACGATGCCTGCATATCGGATCTTTGTCAAATGCTGAGATACGGTAGCAGTAGGGACATCAATGCAAGTTTCAAGATTATTTACGTTTGTTGGGCCATTTTTGATCAATCCACGCAGAATCGCTAAACGAATCGGGTGAGCAATGGCCTTTAAAATTTCTGCTTTACGTTGCAGATAATTATAGTCTGTTTTACTCATGGTGTTCTCCTTCCTGAGATTAAGTTACTTTAATAAAATATAAGATATATTACTCTATATTCAACATTAATATTTAATTAAGAAATAATTAAGGATTAATATGCATGAAAATAGATAAAATGTAAGTATGTGTTTGCAAATGAATTATAAATAATATTTTAAGCCATTGTATACCGATAAAACATAAGGTAAATAATAAAATATTTATTTTGTTTACCCCATTGGATTTTTTTTCTTTCGTTTTAGCGCCCATATTTTCTATAAAAAAAGCAAAATCCGCTTTTGTGGATTTTATTTGCGGAGAGGTCCACTACGCACCGATTTTTCGGAGCTTCGTGGACTAAAGTTAAAGGTGTTATTTATCAGATACTTTTTTAAGAAAAATTCGTTTATTTGCAAAGGCAGATCCTGAGCCGGTTTTGAAATATTTTTCCAGATTAGATGCTTGTTTTCTCGTATTTACAGCTATGTAAGATATTAATTCGTAAGGGGTATAGTGCTTTGTCGATTGAGAATATCCCATGTTATGATGTTTAATTCTTGTTTTAAGATCTTTTGTTTGACCAATATAAAAAAAGTCGTGATTTACGCTTTTAAGGAAGTATATATAGTACATAAGTCGTCCCCCAACGAAGTAGTAATATGAGCAAGCCTTGGTAACCCGAGCCTGCACTCCTTCGCTAAAGCTATGGAGTGCCAGCTCTACGAAGCTCCGATCATTCGGAACGTAGTAGAGCGGAGAGGGGGGGATTCGAACCCCCGGTAGCGCTATTAGCACTACGACGATT
>JAYEJI010000183.1:0-58519 GCA_034660515.1 Fidelibacterota bacterium | reverse complement strand
ACCGGTCCGAAACTTGCCCCCAATCCCGACCAGGCATAGGAAACGAGCTTGAAGATCAGATCGGTCGAGAACCATGCTATGATGAAAGCCAATATACCAACAGCAAGCGTGATGATCCTGCTGGTTGTCAACATTTTTTCGGGACTAAGCTTTTTTTTCCCGACTTTGTGAACGATATCTTCGGAAATGGCCGATGCCGTAACCAGCAGTTGCGAATCGGCCGTGGACATCATGGCAGCCATGGCGCCGGAGATCAGAATTCCCGCGAACCATGCAGGCAAAAGGTTTTTCGCCATATAAGGCATGATCTGTTCGGGATCGCTCACAATACCTTGGCCGTACAATTTGTATGCGATCAATCCGATGAGGAAAGCTCCAATAAAAGCTGGGATCGCCCAAAAATAAGCGATCTTTCGGCCTTTTTTAATATCATCGGGATTTTTGATCGCCATATATCTGACGATCAGATGCGGTTGCCCCATATAGCCGAAACCCCAACTGAGTCCACTGATGATCGCAAAAATTCCCGCAATTCCCGTGTAAGTTCCGGTCAGAGATAATGTTTCCTTTGAAAAATCGTGGAGGATCGCCGGATCGGTGTTCATGATCTCAATGAAGCCCAGGATCGGCAACAATACCAGGACCAGGATCATGATCAATGATTGAACCACGTCGGTCCAGACCACAGCATTGAATCCGCCGAGGATCGTGTAAAGCAATATCACACCCGCCCCGATGAGCATGCCCGTTTCCTGCGGCATTCCAAACATGACGTTGAGAACTTTGCCGGCTCCGTTGAATTGCGCGGCCACGTAAAAGGTAAAGAAAAATGTGATGATCAAGGATGCGATCAATCTTAAGGCCTTTTCATCATTAAAATAACGGGCTATAAGGTCGGGCAATGTCAGAGAATCGTATTCTCCCGCAAGGTCGCGGATCGGTTTTGCCAGGAATTTCCACACAATGATAATTCCCAATAAGCTTCCGATCACGACCCATATCTCTAACATTCCGCTTATTAATGCCGCGCCGGGAAGTCCAAGAAGCAGCCACGCGGATTCCCCGCTGGCTCTCTCCGACAATGATATGGCCCAGGATCCCAATTTCCGGTCTGCCAGCAAATAATCCGCATTGGTCTTGTTTTTATTGACCGATTTGATGCCGATATATAGAATAATGATCAAATAAATAATGATCCCGATAAAGATTGGATTCATTATGACTCCTTACCCTTTGATTACCCAAAGTGATAATTTATAAATTATAACTATATTTTCAATGGGAAAAGTGACAAAAACCCTTCTTTTATAACTCAATAATTTATTATGCTTATGGAAATCTCCCCATATATTCTCCGCATATTTTGCAGATATTAATTGCTATTGCGGAGATAAGGCACTATATTTACCGCATAATGTGCGGAGTATAATATGTACATATACGAACAAAGTGAGTGGCCACAATTCAAATGGGATACTGTAAAGCTTCTAACCCTGCTGACAAAGGTGCGAAATTTGCAAGGTCGTGTTGTGGGAAAAATGAGTGCTTTGGGTTTTGAATTAAAGGATCAGGCTAATCTTGAGATCCTCACGCAGGACGTTTTGAAATCGACAGAAATAGAAGGTGAATTATTAGATCCCGGGCAAGTGCGTTCATCAGTAGCCCGCCGACTGGGTTTAGATATCTCAGGATTGGTTTCCTCTGACAGAAATGTAGATGGTGTGGTTGAAATGATGATCGATGCAACAGAGTGCTTTGATAAGCTCTTGGATAAAGATCGACTTTTTGCCTGGCAAAGTGCATTATTTCCAAGCGGATATAGTGGAATATTCAAGGTTCTTACGGGAAAATGGCGGGATGATTCAAAAGGGCCTATGCAGGTTATTTCCGGTCCTATGGGAAAAGAAAAAGTACATTATCAGGCTCCTGATGCAAGTTCATTGGAAATAGAAATGAAAATTTTCTTAGAATGGTTAAACAATGATCAAGATATAGACCCTGTTATAATGGCCGCCATTACTCATTTATGGTTTGTCACACTCCACCCTTTCGAAGACGGCAATGGCAGAATCGCCCGCGCGATCTCTGACATGCAACTTGCCCGATCAGACAATCAATCCCAACGCTTCTATAGCATGTCCACACAAATAAGAAAAGAGCGGAAACAGTATTATGACATACTGGAACAAACACAAAAAGGAACGCTTGACATCACAAATTGGTTAGAGTGGTTCTTACATTGTCTATTACATGCCTTAGAATCATCCGAAACGATTCTGGAAAAAGTGATATTCAAACACAACTTTTGGGTCAGCAACGCTTCTACTATCATAAATGAACGGCAAAAGAAATTGCTAAATCGATTATTGGATGGATTTGAGGGAAAACTGACAAGCTCAAAATGGGCAAATATTGCCAAGTGTTCACAGGATACGGCAACACGGGATATTCAAGATCTTATTGATAAAAAGATATTATACAAACTTCCGGGCGGCGGACGAAGCACAGGGTATGATTTACTTTAATACATTATTCATACAAACAAAAAAAGGCAGAATTTAATTCTGCCTTTTTTGATTATTTTATAATTTTTATTTACGTAGAGCTTTTACACTGCCTTTTCCCGCATCAACTTTTCTGATCTTTTCAATGCGAGTGGGTTGCAGTACATGATCACTCACCTTATTAAGTGATCCGGGTTTCATCATATTGTTGAGCGGACCTGTGATCTTAGATGAAGCACTCGCTGCTACCGGTGTAAAAATGGTCGGGAATTCGTATATCCAGGTAAAATCTGACGGACATCCTTCGGTATCGAAAAATTCATAAACATAGAGAGGGCTATCAATATGCGTATCGCCCGCTTCTACGCGCATATCCCATTGAAGGTCGCCTTCCGCTTTCCAAACATAGCCTTCCTGAGGATTTAGGATATCATCGCCCAATTGGTCATCTCCCCAAGAATCACTGGTACTCAAACTGATGAATACATAATAGATGGTATAGTTGGGATGAATGTTGTTCAATTGGATCTCGCAGGCATCGGGAGTTATTTCATAGCGGTAAGTAAAACCGGGTAACCAGGGCATATCTTCACTCAAGAAAAATTTATAACGCCCGATAGATTCTACTGCAACATCACCATCCACAGAGAACTTATCACTAATACTATCTTCTCCAACAAAGAACAACGGGGTATAATTTTCTATCGTACAGGTGGCTGAATCAACGGATAGGTTGGTCAGTGTAATATCCGCAACCTGAGTACTAATATGATGAATAACAGTTTCACCATCCGTTAATGCGACTGTTGCGGAATAATTCCCAACCCATAGTCCACTGGCCTCCACCGGAATACTATTGATAACACCTTTCATAACTGAAACTGTGTAGGTTTGACTTGTGTCACCGGCTAAGATAACTTCATCGGCAAGATTATTTACACTTGTCAAAATGGCGGTCGGTGTATTATTCTTGACTTTTATATAGCCTTCTCCGCTGCATCCGATCAGCAGCAAAAAAGCAAATAGTATAGGAATAAGATAGGATCTCATTTCACTTCCTTTATTTTATTTTCAATTTCACATGTGCTCTCAATACCACCCCGGACATTATAAATGGTCTTTATATATAAATTCTTTGGGTTTAAAAGAGCTTTCAGGTCTTTATAAACACGATTGGTCATATCTTCCTGATAGATTCCTACATTCCGAAATGAAACATAATAGTATTTCAGTGATTTTAATTCTACGATCTTATCGGAAGGCACATAGGATACCGTCACAACCGCAACATCAGGCAGTCCGCTGAAGGGACAAACTGCAGAGAATTCGGGGTAATTAAGATGGATCGTTTGATCTTCACCTTCGTAAGGCAGGGTCTCAAGAAGATCAGGACGAATATGGCTATGATCTTCAAAGGGTAAGGCTAAACCTTCAGCTTTTGGCATTTTAACTCCTCATTTTAGACAAATGTATTGATTGCGGTTACTATTTCAAATAGTTTTATTCAGTATCCATTTAATTGATTGTCATTTCGACTGAACGATCCGTCGACTGACGGAGAGTGAACGGAGAAATCTCAAACTCAAAACATTCATTAAGCAATTTGAGATCTCTCCACTACGTCCTCCTTCGCTGAAGCTATGGAAGACTTCGGTCGAGATGACAATTTAGAGCTAAGTGCTGTTTCAACTTTTCAACTATTACTTTTTTTGCTTCTTCTACGATATCCGACAGATTCGGTTCCTCTTTGTATGTGATCCATCTATCGGGAGTATATTTTCGGAACCATGTCATTTGCCGTTTTGCAAAACGACGGGTATTTTTTTGGATCTCGGAAATTGCCGTTTCTTTATCAATCTCACCATTCAAATATGAGATGATCTCTTTATATCCCACCGTATTTAAAGCGTTCAATTCCGGTGAATATCCTTTTTCAAGCAGGGTTTTGACTTCATTTAAAAGTCCTTCTTCCATCATCTTCAATACCCGGCGATTAATGCGATCATATAATAATTTACGATCGGGATCCAATCCAATCGCAAGATGCGGCCAGGGAAATTCTTTTTTCTGGTTTTCAAAAACCTCGGAAGGTTTCTTTCCTGTCATTTCCCATATCTCCAAAGCCCTGCAAATACGCTTGGGATTTTGTGCATCAATACCATTGGCGTAATCGGGGTCAATCTTTTCCAATTCGGTATATAATGCCGGCCAACCCTTTACTTTTGCTTTTATTTGAATAGCTTTCCGAGTAGCTTCATCGCTTGACAGGGTATCGGAGATCATACCCCGGACAGCCTGGATATACAATCCCGAACCACCACATACAATAATATTTTCACCCTTGGATATCTTATCATCAATGATCTTCCGGGCTTCAACGCCGAATTCTCCGGCCGAGAATTTTTCAGTGGGATCTTTTTCGCCAATGAAGTAATGTTTTGCTCTGGAAAGTTCTTTTTTATCCGGTGTTGCGGTACCGATATCCATATAACGATAGATCTGGCGACTATCCGCAGAAATGATATCGGCACTCAGCCATTCCGCCAATTCCAGAGATAGGGCGGTTTTACCGCTGGCCGTGGGCCCCAGCAGGATCAAACAAAATGGCTTTAGTTTATTTTGTCTCATGAAATAATAGTGAAAAATCGTAATTGGGAGCGGAGTGCGTCAATGCACCGATCGAAACAACATCTATGCCTGTTTTTGCAATATTCTCAATTGTATTCAAATTTATATCACCCGAAGCTTCGAGTAAAATATTTCTATGTTCGATGGAAACGGCTTCCCTTAATTCACTGAGTGTAAAATGATCCAACATGATCATTTTTATGGGATATTTTGCCGCCCGTTCATACTCATAAAGGTCGTTTACTTCGATCTCTATTTCAAGTTTTCTGGGTTTGGCAAAATCCAGAGCGGCTTCCAGAGCTTTTTCTAGTCCACCCGCCCAACGAATATGATTCTCTTTGATCAGGATCATATCATACAGGCCAATGCGATGATTATCTCCACCACCGCATGTAACCGCATATTTATCAAGAAGTCGTAAATTCGGCATGGTTTTCCGGGTATCAAGGATCCGGCACTTAGTGCCCTTGGTTTTTTTGACAAATTCTTCGGTCAAGGTAGCAATACCCGACATTCTGCCGATCAGGTTCAAAGCGGTACGCTCTGCGGTAAGAATGGACTCCCCCGCCCCCATGATCTTAAGTATAACATCACCTTCTTGAAGCAGGTCGCCATCATGTTTTAAGCATTGAACATTCAAACCGGCATCATGCAGTGTAAAAACCCGTTTTGCAACTTCAATTCCAGAGAGAACACCTTTTTGTTTAGAAATGATCTCCGCATTTGCCGACAGATCGATCTGCATGGCCAATGAAGTGACGTCACCGGATCCAATATCTTCCGTAAGTGCACGATCAATGATAGCGTCTATTTCTGTCCAGTCCAATTTCTGTTTCATAGTGGTCTCTTACTTATTATTTTATTAGAAGCATTTTCTTTGTATCCGTCCAATTATCCGTTTTCAAACGGTAGAAATAAACCCCGCCGGGAAGAACGGAAGCATCAAAGTGCACTGTATAATTCCCAACAGAGAATGAATCATTTACCAGAGTTGCGACTTTCTTACCACTTAGATCAAAAACCGAAAGATCAACTTGGCTGAAAGCTGATAGCTGCCTGTCCATCGAAGTTTTAGCGGAGATGGAATAGCTGATAGCTGTTGTCGGATTAAACGGATTGGGATAATTTTGCAGTAATTTGAATTCAGTGGGAATCCGTGCGTTTGGATCCTGATCAATAGAAGTCCAACCCGGATAAGTACAGCGTATCCTGTCAAAATACAGCGTTCCACTTCGTACTCCGTTCGCCAGATCAATATAGATCTGTTTCAAGTACATAGGGTAATATTCGCCATCATCGCCGGGAATAATGGCCTCGGAAGAGATCGTCTTGGTTATGAACCCATCGTTATCATTGAAAAAGCCTGCAGCTTTGAAACGATATTCATGTCCGTTTGCATCATTAAAGACCAAGTAAAGTCGATGATTCGAGCCATCCGACATGGCATCAATAAGATATTCGGAGGGAACACCATAAACTCTTTCCGGATTTGTTTCCAGAACAATTATCCCATCATCTGTGGTTGTATAGTCTATTCTGAAGGCTTTGCTTCCCTCGCCTGTATTTCTGTCTATAAGCTGAATTGCCGTTAGATTTGTATCAAGATTATTTCCACTTAAGGTCCAATTATCGAGTGATTCCACTTCCTGTAAGAGTATTTCCCCCACACCGTTCTCAACACAGATAAAAGCCGTATCGGAATCTTGTCCATAATGTATCACCAATTCAGATTCACCCTGTTGAGCAGGTGTGAATACGCCATTCTCATCGATACTTCCGATCGTTTCATTCAGCAATTCAAATTCAAAGACATTATTATCAAGTACTTCCTTCACTCCCCCATCCAGACAACCGTAAACAAAGAAATTGATCGGCCTTAAGGTATCTGTCAGGACAGATTGGGGATATGAGGTCAAACTATCTATCGAAATGATATGAACTATCATTGAATCCTTGACCCCATTCAAGTCGGTATAAATATATCCGTTCATATCCTGATCAGAGCAGGTGAATTCGCCATCAGTGTATGATCCCAGGCCATTGGTAAAACTGACCTGCAAACTTGAGCCCGTAGGAATGGGTTTGGGGTTGTAGTATATATCCCAACCCGACATAGGGACATTAAAGGTATTATTCTTATAAACGGCAATACTATCGCGTTCGACCTGAACTATAGCCAGGTCGCTATCCGGTGCTGATGAAACACACATAAGCGCATTCGCTACGATACGTTCCCATCCATCGGAAGGAATGTTCATAACATCGGAACGTACGGTAAAGGTCGATGACCCTCCCCCATCCAGATTAGTCGCATGAGCCGCACCAATGCTTCTCATAAAAGCTGACAATTCGTGTAAGGTCATACCGATACTATGCTCCAAACGACCATCAACGACCACAAAATATGCAACTGTAGAATCAGCATTGAAACCTACTGCTGTTCTTGGATGACGAACCGCATAAAAATTCGCTGCTACACCTTCAGTATTTGAAGCCGTCACATCAACACCGTTTCTTAACATCCAGGGGCCACCGCCGATATATTGTGTTATGCGCTTGGGAGAATTCGCAAATTTTTGCAAGATCTTTACTGTATCCCCTACTTCACAATTGTTCATAAGGAATTCTCTCCCGGTTCCATGACCCGAGATTACAAATTTTCCCTCAGGGATTGCCATGTTCCCCACAGTATCTTCTCTTGATTCGATAACACAATATACGGTATCATTTACATACCATTTTGAAATGGGGGTCGCCAAGCATTCATATCCCCATTGGTTGGCTGTCGATGAATTTCCTATATAATCATTGTAAATGACAATATGATTCTCATAACGTGTCATGTTCACCGAATTCAAAGAATGTGAAACGATTTGATCACTCGTGTCTTTTGAAATGATAAAACCTGAGAAAATCGGAATTACGATGGAAGGAATTCCCCCTTCGCTATAGGTGAAAGCGGATCGATGATATGTCCTTGCTTGAACACATTCTCCATTTAGCACCTGATTATTTATCGGCTGACCGGTATAAACATTATAAAAATCACCATTGATTGCGGAGACGATCCGATGGCCTTCGTTATCACTGCGGGTACTCATGGAGCTGGTGCTTTCACGACCCAATATCAGATCATCCGCTTTTTTTGTTTCAAGGGTAATATAGGAATTTGTTAAGTCTATCTCTGTCACATGCAGTGCCCAGGGATGTGAGTGTTCTTCATAATAAGAATAGATACTTCCGGGACCGACTTGATAAGTCCTGACTTTTTCAAAATATTCAGCAAATGCAAATGAACTAACGATCGTTAGCAGCGTAAAAATAGCAAGTGTTCGTTTCATCTCTTCCCTTTAAATGTTTAATTCAAATACCCCATAATTTACGATTTTAGCAAGAAATTCAAATGGAAATTTGGAGTAGTTATTAGATAAAAATTGATATAGAGTTTCAATAGCCTTGGGTTTAAGCCCAAGGCTATTGAAACTACTATCTATATCGTTTTTCCAAAATAAAAAAGCCCACACCGAAGCATGGGCTTAATTATCTGTAATATAATCTGTAAATCATTCACGTGTCACGCACGAGTTACGCGTCACGCGTCACAAGTTACGAATTAGAGCATAAGCAGTAAGAACACCATGACGAAGAGTGCCACGGTCTCAACAATACCTATCACCATAAAGTAGTTAGCGGTACCTTTACCTGTTTCCGCTAAGGCATCCGCAGCGCGTGCAGCGGCTTTACCTTGCATCAAGGCCGAAAGGCCCATAGCCAATCCACCGAAAATACCGGCAGCCAAAAGACCCAGAGGATCTTTATCACTACCTAGGATGAAAGTCATTAACAAAAAACCATAAATGGTCTGTGTTAAGGCAACACCCGCGAAAGCAACCAGTAGGAAAGGTGCAGGTTTATCATTTTGAAAGCATTTTTTCCATCCACCGATAGCAGCCTGTGATGCTATACCGGTTCCCATTGCAGAACCTAATGCAGCAAATCCTAAAGCCGCAGCTGAACCAAACATTCCAAGATCCATTATTATGTCTCCTTTGATCTAATTAAATTTTCCTGTTATTTATTTTTCCTTGAACGGTTCATATTTGTAACCCGTCCATTCTAATCCCAATTGACCGCTGAACTCCAATAAATTCAAACGAATTCCATGTACCATAATAGACAACAAGCCCATGACAATATTCAAACCATGCCCGATAAAAAGCACAATGACACCACCTACGATCGCCGGTCCATGCATCATCGGTTCTGCGATCCCGTTAAATGAGGATGCGATCGCTACAGATGCCATTCCTACCGCAAACAAACGAATATAGGAAATGATATTTGAGAAAGATGTGATGGCATTCAGGAAAGTATTGAATGCACCACCTAATCCACTTAGTACACCTTTAAAGAAGTTTTTACCCGGTTCTTGAGCACCGAATAATATAATAAGGCCAAAACCTCCGCCCATCATAGGAACTGCAAAAGACGGCATGGGCATACCGAGTACTAAATTCAGAACCAGTGTAAAAGCTCCAACTGTCAGTGCAAACCAACCCAGATGTTCAAAGGCTTTAAGCTTGGGTAGATTATTTATGAAATTCATGATGCTTGCCAAGCCAAGTTGTAAAACCGCTAAGATGAAACAAATTAATTGAACTTTATCCTGAGGATTAATTTCCATATTTGGAAATAATTCCGGGAAGGAAGTGATCTCGGGGATGATCAATGATTTAAAGAAAGGAATATTTGCGATCTCAACCGACCCGAACCAAGTTCCCGTAATGGCACCCCAGGCAATGATCGAAAAACTTAAAACATAAAGTAGTATAATCGCACCGGGAAGTTTTCCACCGCCTCTCTTGATCTTGAAAGTCGCAAAGATAGAAACCAACAGAAAGATAATACCGTAACCGGCATCACCAATGATCATGGCGACAAAAATGGCAAAGAAAATAAGGAAGTACATTGAAATGTCTTTTTCGCGATATCCGGGAACTGTTCCAAGGAAATCAAAAACAGGTTCAATGATCTTTATCCATTTTGCATTTTTAAGTTTCGTAGGGGGATTATCAGTTTCGACAGGTTCTTCCTCAACATAGCCCCAACCCTTCTTTTCAGCTGCTTTTTCGATCGTTACAGCTTCATCGCTGGGAACATAACCTTGCAAATAGGCAATATTCTCTTCCATACCAAGGCCATTTTGAATTGATACAAACTGATGCTCTTTTTTCATATTATCAGTATATGCCTTGATCAGGTCTATATGTCTGCGATGTCCTTCGATATTCTTTGAGATCGTTATCAATTCTTTTTCAATATCCTTGATCCGGGATACTGCGGATTTGAAAGATACTTCCGGAATACTGACCGGTCGATGATCCAATGTCTCTTCGGGATCACGACTGATCAAAGCTACTTTAATATTTTCTTTTGTTTCAGAAAGTACAAAGATATTTTCTTTTTTCTGTTCCGTTTTCCATGCCGTAGGCGATAGTTGAAATAGTTTTACAAATAATCCATTCGATTCAAGATCACTTATATCTTCAAGTGAAACCTTGCTCCACTCTCCATACCAGCGATCTGCTTCTTTCAGGTTTTCCAACTCCCGTTCAAGGGTTGAACGTAGCTGCATCTTCTCAAGGATCTCATCAATGATCTTAGCCGCATTACCCGTACCTTTTTGCCTGGCTTCATCGGATTCACCGAGAAGGAAAAGAACACGTTTTGTATTTTCTAAACGGGTTTCGATCTCCGACATATCGCTTGAAGGAGGATTTTGCAGGGGTTTTACATGCAAAACACCCAATTTACGCAGATCTTTCAGCGCTTTCTTTGCACTTCCTTCATCTACCAACAGGGTAATTTTTGACATTTTTACGATCATGTATTGCCTCTCGCGTCTAAGCTCTCTGTTCTAATTTTTTCTTTTCGATCTTGGTCTTGGATATTTTACCACGAACCACAGCCGCGGTCTCCTGATCACCCATAAAGATCCGGATCTTTCGGATATTCTCTTTAGATCGGGGGATCATCACCTTATCAAAGAGGTTGATGCGTTGAATCGTTGTCCGCAACTCTTCCTGAATAAGCGTTTCCTGTTCTTTAAGGATCTCAAGTTCTTTCTGGAGCGAGATTGCTTCTTTTGTGACATGGATACCGGTATCCACCCATAGCGGATAGGCCATCAGGTCGTAGGTATTATCTTCAAATTCGACTTTCACGAATAAGGGAATATTGATCCCGGCAATATTACCCGTATCGGTAAGTATCTGTTTCAGTGAAAAAAGAGAAGCAATATCCACGTCTTCAGCAAATACTGCAACCCAAGCCGCTAATTGCTGTTTCAGGGTATTCAATCTACCTTCACACTGATGGATCTCATCATGAACGCGACGGATCTCTGCCAACAATTGCTGCTTTTTTAGCTCCAGTGTCGGCAGATAACGCGTATAGCGTTTTAACGCGTCTTTCTGTTTTTTTAATTCGTTCTTTGTCAGCTTTATCTTTGCCATATCATCCTCTCACACGTTCCATGGGAACTGCGTGAATTGAAAACCTACGATTTGGGCCAGTACTTTTCGATCAAGTTCGAACGGAAACCGCTTTCATCCGGATCGAAACATTGCGACAGAATACCCCATCCATTATCCAGAGCATCTTCGAGTGAAATATTCACGGACAGATCCATCATTTCCTTCTCGAAAAAACCACCGTATTTCAGCAACTTATTGTCCCAGTCACTCATGCGGAAACCCATAGAACGTTTTTCTTCCGTTTCCAGGTACTGAGCATAAAGTTGGATCATACCATCCATAATGGCACGGTGATCATCACGGGTATCTTTGTTAACCTGTTGTTTTAAACGTGAAAGTGAACCAAAGGGTTCGATACGGCCATTACGAAGATAGAACTGGCCTTCGGTGATGTAACCGGTGTTATCCGGTACGGGATGGGTCACATCATCACCCGGCATGGTCGTTGCCGCTAAAATCGTCACAGATCCGGCACCTTCAAAGTCGACTGCTTTTTCATAACGGGAAGCCAGCTGAGAATAAAGGTCACCCGGATAACCACGATTCGAAGGAACCTGTTCCATGGTGATCGCGATCTCTTTCATCGAGTCGGCAAAGTTGGTCATATCAGTTAGAAGGACCAAGACATTTTTACCTTTTAAAGCGAACTGTTCTGCTACTGCCAAACAAAGATCGGGAACCATTAAACCTTCCACAACCGGGTCAGCTGCAGTGTGCATAAAGAAAATTGAGCGGCTCAAAGCACCACCCTTTTCCAGTTCATCGCGGAAATACATATATTCGTCAAATTTCAAACCGATACCGCCCAAAATGATCATATCCACCTCTGCCTGCAGGGCGATACGTGCCAGCAATTCATTATAGGGCTCTCCGGAAATGGAGAAAATCGGTAATTTCTGGGAAACGACCAGTGAATTGAAGACATCGATCATCGGGATATTGGTCCGGATCATTTGGTTTGGAATAATACGTTTTGACGGGTTCACAGAGGGACCGGCGATCTCGATCAGATTTTCGCTTAAAACAGGACCTTTATCACGAGGTGCACCACTACCATCAAAAATACGGCCCAGCATATCATTAGAGAATGAAACTTTCATGGGAGAGCCGAGGAAACGGACTTCATCATCGGTAGAAATACCACGACTACCGAAAAATACTTGTAAGGAGACAAGATCGCGATCAATTTTAATAACTTTTGCCAGTGAAATACCGCGACGGGTCTTTACTTTAGCCAGTTCTTCATTTCTGACGCCTTCGGCGCGTACCGAGATCACATTCCCGACAATACTCAATATTTTATTATATACTTTTTTCATTTATTCTCAGCTCCTTTTACGCTTTCGCCTTATCCTGAATATGTGCATCGATCTTCTTTTCCTGAGCAACAAATTCATCCGTTCCCATTGTAAGATAATTCCAATCTAGGGTCATTTGTCGTAATTCATTAAAAAAGTGACGGGCATCTGATTTTAAATCAAAATTAAACTCAGTATAAAGTATCGTATGGATCTTATCAAACATGAACTTCTGACGTTCGGGACTACTTACTGCATCTTCAGGATCAAATCCATCCTGTTGGAGATAAACTGAATCCAGATATTCACTTTTTAAGTAATAAACGAAATCATCAATGGATGTACCTTCTTCACCCACCACCATCATCATCTGATGAACATCATTTCCACGATGAATAATATGACGTGCCGCTTGTACTTTTTCTATTGAAATAATACCATTGTATTTTGACCAAGAATCGATCGGGTCGATGGCAGGGTATTTACGGGCGTCTGAACGGGCTCTTGAAAGACCGTGGAAAGCACCGACAACCTTTAGGGTTGCCTGGGTTACAGGTTCTTCAAAGTTACCACCTGCCGGAGAGACCGTACCACCAATTGTCATTGAGCCGTGTGAACCATCGGGCAATTCAACATAACCTGCGCGTTCATAGAACTCGGCGATCCGTGATTCAAGGTAAGCCGGAAAAGCTTCTTCTCCGGGAATCTCTTCCAGACGGCCAGAAAGTTCACGCATAGCCTGTGCCCAACGGGAAGTTGAATCGGCAAGGATCAGAACATCCAATCCCATCTGACGGTAGTATTCTCCCAATGTTGTCGCTGTGTAAACAGACGCTTCACGGGCAGCCACAGGCATGGAAGATGTATTACAAATAATAATGGTTCTTTCCATCAAAGAACGCCCGGTTTTAGGATCATTCAGTTCAGGGAATTCCCGAAGTGTTTCCACCACCTCACCGGCACGCTCACCACATGCGGCGATGATCACAATATCCACATCGGCATAACGGGAGGTCAACTGCTGAAGCACTGTCTTACCGGCTCCAAAAGGACCGGGAATACAATAAGTACCGCCTTTACAAACCGGGAAAAAGGTATCCACGATACGTATTTTGGTTACCATTGGTTCCGAAGGTACTTTTTTCTCATTGTATGCGGTAATGGGAATCTTTACAGGCCATTCAAATGACATGGTCACTTTTATTTCCTGTCCTTTGGTATCTTTAATGACCGCAATGGTCTCTATCAGATCGTAATCGCCCTCTTTAACGACGGAGACAACCGTATATTCACCGTTCAGATCAAAGGGTACCATGATCTTGTGTTGAAAAATACCTTCAGGAACCCATCCCAGCGGAGATCCTTTATACACGGTATCACCCGTTTTTGCGCTTGGAGTAAAATGCCATTTCTTCTTTGCGTCAATAGCATCCAATACCACACCGCGAGGTAAGAAAAAACCATGTTTTTCTGCCAGTGCGGGAAGCGGATTCTGTAAACCGTCGTAGACCTGTGATAGAATTCCAGGACCCAAGGTCACAGAAAGCAGCTCGCCGCTAAATTCAACCTTATCACCGATCTTCAGGCCTTTTGTGATCTCATAGACCTGTAAATATGCAGTATTGTTCGCGATCTTGATCACTTCTGATTTTAAACGTTCATTGTCAATAAGTACATATCCAACTTCATTTTGGATCACACTATCTTCAAATGCAACTTCGATCATATTTCCGTTGATCGCTGTGATATGTCCTATGTTTTTATTGGCCATTTGAACTCCATTCTCTCGAAGTCATCATAATGATGCTTCTTCTGTATTTTCTAAGTTTTGTTTTATCAATTCCTTAAAGGCTTCCTCGCCAACTTCCTGCTTGAATGTTGCCACTCGCTGTAAGAGTTGTAGTTTCAGATAATAGAGGACAAAGAAGTCAAGGTCGGAATAATGTCCGAACTCCTGTTCTCCCAACCAATCCCAACGATATTTCATGAGCTTTAATTCAATATCCAGGGGATTGCCATCTTTTATTAACTGGGCGGGAAGATGTACGAACTTATATTCATAACCTTCTTTTGTAGCTGATCTGTACTCAGCCAATTCAGTCCTTAATTCTTTTTCAAACTGAAGAAAATCGCTGTAGATCCTCTTTGAATTTTGAGCATCATAGCGATTTACGAGCGTTTCGGATAAAGCGGTATAATCTGCTTCGTTCATCCATTTTTTCGCTTCTTCGAGAAAGTCCTGTTCTGATAATAATTGCTCTGAGCCCCATTGTAAACCGGGCATTTCAGCTGCAAAATATATGTATTTATCCATTAGATAATAACTCGTTATTTAAGGATCTCTGCCAATTTCGGGTTTAGAAAAACCCGAAGGGCTTCCAGGATACTTTCATCTGTGAAATCATAGAAAAGATTGTCACCTTTTTTCCCAATACGAAATCCGTGAGTGATCTTTTTGTCCAATTTGACTTCGACCGTATTCTTGACATTTGCAGCAAGTGCGCTTTTCAATTGAGCCGTCAGTGCATTAACATCCACACCATTTACAAGAACTTCCACATCACCGTCTTTTGCCCATACTTCGGCAACTTTTACGATAAGGTCTTTAAGGAAATCCTTATCCATTGTTTTATCAATATCCGTAAGCAGTGCTTGTTCAAGAATAGCTGTGATCTTTTCTTTTAATACAAGAACGGTATCGCGGGCAGCCTGCTGTATGGCGATCTCGGCATTTTTCCGGTAGTTGACTGCTTCAGATTCGGCATTCTTTTGATATTGATCCGCTTTATCTTTTGCTTTTTTCACAATGTCGTCAGCTTCTTTTTTTGCGGCTGCTGCAATTTTTTCTGCCTGCTTGTTAGCTGCATCAACGCCATCAGCTTTAATTTTTTCTATCAGGCTGTCAAGTTTGACGTTCATTATTACTCCTGTTCTGATTCATTTACTGATTCAATGATCTTACTTGCTCTTTTTTCCGCAACCTGCATTTTACCGGTTATCTGAGCACCTTCTTCGACGATCAGTTTCTTTGTTACAAGCTCACCGGAAAATTCAGATTTTATTCCAAGAACAATTTTGTCCTCTGCGTAGATACCTTTTGTTACTTTTCCATTTAGATGTACTTCTTTGGCCTTAATATTGCCGTCAACCAATCCACCTTCGGGTATACGGACTACGCCTTTTGCATCGATATTATTTTTAATGGTTCCACCAATTATAATATCGCCATTAACATGTACGGGGCCATCAATGACCGTATTTGTACCAATAATGGTATAGGTAGGTTTTTCTTTTGTTGTCATGCTACTATCCTCAATTTTTGTTCTTATACTCGGGGATGACCGTTTGGGGGTCAAGTGCCAGGCCGTGATGCCATATTTCGAAATGCAGATGCGGGCCCATACTATAGCCCGTTTCACCCAATAAAGCGATGAGATCGCCTTTTTTTACTCTCTGCCTTTCCTGAACATTCAAGTAATCGTTGTGCCCGTAAACGGTAATATAATCATCGGGGTGTGAAATGACAACCATATTTCCCAATTCGGGAGTCCACCCGGCAAACACAACCAATCCGTCAGCGGAAGCCATAATAGGATCACCTGTTTTTCCTCCAATATCAATACCGTAATGTTTGCGCGGACCGCTCATGAATTTCTTAGTTATCAGACCATTTGCAGGAGCAAGTTCAGGTATTCCCTTGAGAAACTTCTCATCGTTTTTTCCACTGCTTACTTCAACCAGAGCTGTATAATCACTTGGTGCGGTTATCAGGTCCAAACCAACCAATTCTCTCATATAAGTATTGAATTGCTTCATTTCATTTACATCTTCGAGCAATTGACGCAGTTGGTTTTCCTGTTCTTTATAGATATTGATCTTTGCTTTATAATCAGAATATTTATTTGCTCTTGGGATCAGGACCAGATAGGAGAGGATAAGCGATAAAAGGCAAATCAAAAGGACTGTCTTTACCAGTGTAAAAACACGATGATGAAGAGTTAGTGTTTTTTGTTCACCCTTTTTTCGGGGAATATAGATAAATGTAACTTTATCTGTTTTCATCGGTTCCCAATTCCACGATATCCAGAATGCGCTCAAGGTCTTCTGTGGAATAATATGTGACCTCTATCGTCCCCCCGGGATCGCGGTGTTTGATACGAACCTTAGTGCCCAGGGATTGTTGTAATGAACCTTCAAGTTTCAGCACAACCGGATCTTTTTTTATTGTTTCTATTGTCTTTTTATTTTTATTCGTTCCTTCAGGACTTTTCCGTGTCAGCTTTTCCGTTCCTCTTACGCTTAAACCCTTATTAAGGACTTGCTGCCAAACCCTGATCATTGCCGGAATACTTTCAGCGCTTAGAATAGCCCGTGCATGTCCTGAACTGATCTCATCGGCAATCAGGCTTTCTCTAATTTCTTGAGGAAGCTTCAGCAAACGCAGACTGTTTGTAATGGTACTGCGTTTCTTGCCAATACGTTCAGCGACTATTTCCTGGGAAAGTCCATAGCGTTCGATCAGAGCCCGATAGGCTAAAGCTTCTTCAATGGGATTCAAATTCTCTCTCTGAACATTCTCGATCAGAGCCAATTCCATTAGTTCTTCGTCACTTTCAACCGTTCTGAAATACGTTGGAATAGTACTATGGCCCAGTTGTTTACATGCCCGTAAGCGACGCTCGCCTGCTACCAGGATTAAATCGCCGTTTTGTTCAGTTACTGTGACCGGTGTGATCAAGCCTCTTTCGCGAATGGATTGAGCCAGTTCCTTTAATTCTTCGAGAGCAAATTCCCGTCTCGGTTGATAAGGATTGGGTTTTATCTTATGAATATCTACTTCGTTAACGGGAGTATCTTGTGCTTCCCTGTCCCCCGTCTGAAAAGTAGGGATCAGAACTTCCAGACCGCGTCCCAGTGCTTTACTTTTTGCCATTGACGAACTCCTCAGCCAATTTCATGTAATTCATGGCTCCGGAAGAATGGATATCAAATGAAATAATGGGCTGTCCGTAACTTGGAGCTTCTCCAAGACGAACATTACGGGAAATAATTGTCTTATAAACTTTATCTCCAAAATATTTACGAACCTCTTGTTCAACCATCTTGCTTAAATTCAAACGGGAATCGTACATAGTCAGGATAATTCCTTCAAGATCCAAGTGCGGATTCAAGTTCTTCTGGATAAGACGGATCGTGTTCAACAGTTGGGTCAAACCTTCTAAAGCAAAATACTCACACTGAATAGGGATCAAAACGGAGTCACCTGCAGTAAAGCTGTTCACCGTCAATAAGTTCAATGAGGGTGGACAGTCGATAAATATAAAATCATATTCTTTTTTGGAATTCTTTAGAACCTTACGAAGCCGGGTCTCGCGGGACATTATATTGACCATTTCGATCTCAGCGCCAACCAGATCCTGGTTAGCGGGTAAAACATCAAGATATTCCAGAAAGGTTTTCTGAATGGCCTCTTTGTAGGGTACCCGTTCAAGCAAAACATCATAGATGGTCTTATCAATATTTGCAATATCCAAGCCCAAACCTGAAGATGCGTTGGCTTGCGGATCAATATCAACAATAAGAATTCGTTTTTCCATCACTGCAAGCGATGAAGCCAGATTGATGGCGGTCGTGGTCTTGCCAACACCCCCTTTTTGATTTGCTATAACGACTATTTTTCCCATTTTACCTACTTTAGCATATCATTAAATATAACCAATATCGCTTCTTCTTACAATTCAATTCTATATGGCATTTGTCACAATAAATTGATAGGCCGGCTCTTCATAAGGATGTGTATCAATAAGAGCTTTCTTCACAGCCGGAAGATCTTCTTCTCTTACAATGCATTCAACCTTGATCTCCGTTACCTTTGTATCTTCATTTATTCTGCCGAGATATGGGTTGCTGTTTTCCAGAGGGCGGAATCGTCCGTTTCCCCTTATGGTCCATGCGCATCTATCATAATTCTTATATTTTCCGGCTCCGGCCCGGAACACAGCATCCAATACCGTTTCGAGATTTTCCTCAGGAACATAAAAAACTAACATGTAGCATTTATCAGACATGAATAGCTTCTCCGAGAGCGTTTTCTGCCGTTTCCATGACCAATTCCGATAGTGTCGGATGTGCATGGATGGTTTCCGCCAATTGATGGACACTTAAGCCTTGAGTTACCGCAAGGGTCAATTCAGCGATCAATTCTGTAGCTTCAGATCCAATACAATGTGCTCCAAGGATCTTTTTACTATTGCTTTCGACAATAAATTTCATAAATCCGTCAATATGTCCGCTGGCAATTGCTTTTCCTATTGCCCGATAATGAACTTTTGAAACTTCGTAGTCAATTTCCCTGTCAATGGCATCTTTTTCCCGAAGGCCAACAGAAGCAACCTGGGGTTCACAGTATGTGCATCCCGGTATATGATCTTTGATCAATGGCTTTACTTCTTTGCCCCGGATATGGTCAATGGCGATCAGGGCTTCCTTACTCGCCTTGTGTGCAAGACAGGGATTACCCGCTACATCGCCAATAGCGTAGATCCCCCGAATATTCGTTTGTTGGTATTTATCGATCGCAATAAATCCCTTTTCAAGTTCAATACCTGCTGTATCTATCCCAATATCCTCTGTATTCGCTTGAACGCCAATAGCCGATAAAAGTATATCAACTGACAATTCGTCTTCACCTTTGGGGCCTTCCAGAGAAAGTTTGATCCCTTTAGATGATCTTTCCATCTTCATGACTTTTGTAGAAACGAGTGCTTTGATCTTCTGCTTTTTAAAATTCTTTATAACTTCTTTCGAGATCTCAGAATCTTCATTGGGTAAAAGTGTATCTAAAGCTTCAATAATGGTTACATCAACCCCAAGGTGTTTATAGATATACGCGAATTCCACCCCGATCGCTCCTGCTCCCATTACAGCCATTGATCCCGGAAGTTTCTCCAATTCCAATGCTTCGCGGCTTGAGATCACATCTTTTCCGTCAATTGGGATATGTGGCAACGCTTTTGTTCTTGCTCCGGTAGCAATAATAATATTGTCTGCTTCCAATTTTTCAATTGAAGTATCATTTTTTATAATTTCTATTTGTGAGTTCCCGGATAGTCGACCGTGACCTTCGATCATGGTCACACCCTGTTTTTTTAATAAGAATGCAACCCCTTTTGTCAAACGCTCTGCAATAGTCCGGGAGCGTTCAATGATCTTGGGCATATTGACGCTAAAAGCTTCCACCTCGATCCCCAATTCCCCGGCTGAGCTTATATCACGCAATGCATTGACGGAGCGGATAATGGCTTTGGTCGGGATACATCCCCAATTCAGACAAATACCGCCTATGTGTTCTTTTTCGATCAGAACTGTCTTTAAACCTCTTTGCGCACCACGAATTGCCGCAACATATCCCCCCGGACCGGATCCGATAACCGCAAGATCATATTTCTCCATTCTTAATAGACTCCTTATTTGAGTACTGTCATTTTTCTACTGACTGACAAAGCACTTGTATGTAGTGTGTATATATAAGTTCCTGATGCCAAACCCGATGCATTTACACTCATATTATGAAATCCCGACTCCATATAACCCGAGAATACCCGCATAACCCGTTTTCCGCTAAGATCATGAATATCAAGAGCAACTTTTTCGGCTTTTTTAAGATGAAATTGAATATTAGTATTCGGATTGAAGGGATTGGGATAGTTTTGAGACAATTCTAATTTGTAAGGAATATAATGTTCATCGGAAATATCTGTCAGCCATGAAACATGTTGTACACAATTCAAGCCTTTATCTGTCAATAAATATCCGTAATAGTCTCCTTCGGTCAGGACAACAGCTCCTGACGGGCTCATTCCCATAGCATTTAGTTCCAAATAGGTTTCCGGTACGGTTTCATCAACCTCTTTGGCAATAGCCTCACCGCTGACCACATCATACCAGGGAGCACCAAACATACAAACTATCAGATCTTCATCTACATCCAACACGACCCAGCGGGCAGCATGGGAAGATGGGGGTGGATTTCCTGTATTTACGCTTGTCATAGCTCTATGATCATTACCATAGATCATAATGCCTTCTTCTTTATCAACCCAGTTCATTGAGTTTGCCCAAGCATAATAAGTGATAATATTCGTATCGGTTTCTTCAGAATAATTAGCTATCGTATCCACGATGGCAAAGGGAACTGTTGCCGGATCAGATGACTCATAAACAAAGATGCCTTGTCCGTTACTATGGGTTGCCGAAAATAACTGTGTAATTTCATTGGATTTTGTTCTTACCTGAATAGCATTTTGTAATGTTGGAGTCAGGGATATTCCCGCTGAAACAAAATTCAAGTCCTCGTCAAGTACATGCAATTGCTCAAATTGCGGATAAGGTGCAAAGTAGATATAACTACAGTCCTGCACGGCAGAAATATGTGTTCTTAATGGTTTCCCGATTATAGTTGGATCCCATTTTGCAATGGCTGAACCATCACTGTAGTCGATCTTATAAAGCGTTGGTCCTGCCGTATATAAAATATTCCCGTCATCAGCCAATGAGATACCACGGCAATATCCATTATAAGGATTGCCTGCATAGAGAGTATCCTTACTTCCATCAGAGAATTCCAGTATTTCTATCGGTGAAAACGAAGCTTCCGTTTTATTGGGTAAAAAACATCTTAATCCTGTTAATTCGATCAAATTCGAGGGCGATCTAACTATCTCATTGCTGAAACCGGAATAGAAACCAAGCCACATTTTACCTTCAGGATCAATGATCATGCCATAAGGTTTGCTTTGATTACCGGCATCGTTCCCATTATTGTCTAAACTATTGACCAAGATCGAATCTTCGGCACCGAAATTAAACACAAGTTCTTGAAAGGGATAGATAGTATAAGCTGCCAATTCAGGCATAAATAAAGTTACACACAGCAAAATTCCCAGGGTAATTCTTATCATTCTTGTTTTATATTTTGTTTGCTTCATTATACCGCCTGTTCAGTTTTATATCTTATCGAAGATACTATGTTTTTGGGAAACGGGCAAATAATTTAGAATTCAGATGCCGGAAGTTAAAAGACAGAATTTTCAGTAGCCTCGGGTTTAAACCCGAGGCTACTGAAGAATATCCATAAATATAAAAAAACCCGTCCGAAGACGGGTTTTTAATGTATGATGTTTCGTTATTTTATTTAACGAGAGTCATCTTACGTGATACAGTAAATTCACCGGCTGTCAGCTGATAAACATAAGTACCTGATGCTAAGTTTGAAGCATCAAAGGTCATGTTATGTGTACCGGCATCCATACGGCCACTATAAACTGTAGCAACTTTCGTACCTGCTAAGTCATAAACGTCGACAGCGACATCAAAACTTTCAGGAATACGGAAAGAGATGCTTGTGGTCGGGTTGAAGGGGTTCGGATAGTTTTGTTCTAAGACAAAGCCATAAGGAACAAATCTGTCGTTACCTTCAAGACCATCTGCAGACCAGACAACTTTTTGGATCGTACTTAAGTCAAAGTCAGCAATGACGAATTCATAATGATCGCCAGCTACTTTGACTGAAGCACCGCGAGGTGCCCAAGTTGCAGGTTGATTGTCAAGTGAATCAGAGGCAGTATTTTCAGTTACATCGTATGTGTATGAGTATTTAGCACCAAATTGAGCAACTTCTGCATCATCATCAACATCAAAAATTATCCATTTTGATGAATGAGTATTTGCAGGAGCAGTAGCAACATCAACATAAACTTTTGCTGATTGATAGTTACCATAGACGAGAACACCTTCATCTACATCAACCCAGTCCAAACAACTTGCCCAAGCTTTGTAAGTAATGGTGTTTGAATCGGTGTCAACATCATAGTTACCTAAAGTGTCAACCAATTCGAACATGGTGAATTCAGGATCATCTGATTCGTAAACAAAGATACCCTGGCCATTCCAGATCGTACCTGAAAAAATTTGGCCCATACCGGTTGAAGTTGTACGAGCGATGATTGAACGATGCAGTGTCGGGCAGGTATCAACTGCAATACCGACATAAGCAAGGTCTTCATCAAGAACGTAGATCGGTTTGTTTGAAGAAACGCGACCGGCGTAGATCAATCCGAGTTCAGGATCATGAGCTGCTTCGGTCATCGAACCGGCAACATGTCCGTCCATCGGAGGATTCCACATTGCAATACCTTCACCGGTAGTGTAGTCGATCTTATAGATCGTTGACCATGCAGTAAAGAGGATATCACCATTTGCCATTGCTGACATACCACGGCAAGAACCATTGTATGCACTTTCACCATAAATGGTATCTTTTGAACCATCATCAAATTCTAGATATTCGATAGGTGAGAATGTTGCAGGTGTACCATCAGGCATGAATATTCGCATACCTTTTAAGGTAAGTGTATCACCGAGGGCATTTTCAATCTGACCGGTATAACCATAATAGTAACCGATCCATACTTTACCGTCGGGGTCAACTACAACACTGTGTGGTGATGTCTGGTGTCCACCTGAGCCATCCAGCAGTGTGTATTCTGTTTTCACACTGTCGGCGCCATTAAAGTTATACATAAGCTCACCGAAATAATATCCGGCAGGGCCTGCAAACGCAACGGCAGCACAGAGCACCAATGAGACAGCTAACATTTTCTTCATGTTTTCTCCTTTTGATTAGATTTTCTAATTATTTGCTATAATGTCATATCTTAACATTTTCGTTTATTAAATGCAATAATTTTTATCCGCTTATTTAGGGGATATAACTGGCCGAAGCCGTTTCGAGCATATTCAGGCGATAGACTGTTCTCATAGCATCGTTGTCTTCAGCGAGGAAGGCCATATAATCACCCGTTTCCCAGCGCATACTGATAATATTGTCATTGAGCAATACCGGATACAGAAGACTGATATTGCCATCAGCATAAGAACCGGCAACCGGTTCTATCACATAGATCGGTGTGCGGGTAAGGGTTGCAACGTACATTCTGTCATCGGCATCAAAGGTGATATTGGAAATGATCGAACCGGCGAAATCATCTGTCCAGTTAATGATCGTTTCAGCTGTACCCAGTGTACCATCGGTATTGACAGGATAAGCCATGATCGCTTTTTCATTTGTTTTCAGAGTGTCATCACCCTGATAGGTTGAAGCAACATAAAGCTTGCCATCATAAAAATCGCATTTGGTAAAATTATAATCAGTATCATCAAGAGCAAGTGTCGAACTTGCCAATACATCATCGGCCGAATAGATAAAACCATTTCCAACAATATAAACTTTATTGTTGTCGGCAAAGGCAAAATCAACACAATTTTCTTTATTTGCATTGACTTTAAAACGAGTTAATGCACCATCATATTTTACCAGATATTCACGAAGTGTATAGTAAATGTCTGTTCCCTTTGTTCTCAATGATAAGATATTCAATGAGTTGGAAAAGGCAACACCCGGAATAGTTGAGATCGAATCATCAACGGTTACAGAGATAACACTCTGGTTTGATCCCTGAGCAACGATGATATCACCATTTTCATTGATACCAACCTTAATTAGAGGAGAGGTCGAGATGATCGGTAATGATTTTATACCTGCATTGATAGTGATCAGGTTCGTTGTATCTTTTGCGTATTCAAAACATCCGCGACGATCGATCCAGATCTCAAGTGAATCCGAATAAGTGGCAGGTGCTTCAACAACGAGCTGTGTATTAGTTGCCGTAAGGGTTCTACCTCGTCCAACGGTTGTACCTTTTTTGAAATAGACCAATACTTCTTCTTTAACATCACCGAATCCAGTACCTGTAATGGTGATATTATCAATACCGCCCATTAAGGTCGTTACGTCCACCCCGGTGATAGTAGGTGTCGGCAAACCGGTATCATCGGGATTCCAGATAGGATCCGGCCATTCATAACACCCTGTCAATGCCAGGACTACGATTAAGATCAAACTAAGACTCATCAGTGTCTTCTTCATTTTACATCCTTTCATTTTTATCTTACAATAATGAATTTTTTGTATATGGATTCACCCTCACGATAGACAAGGTCTTTCGTGGGATCACCATCCACATAAATATTTTCGCTTACTTCTACAAAAAGTATATACACACCTGCTACGGCGATCTGCCCGCTTGATGTTGTAATTTTCCATTCTTCGTCCCCACTTCCGGTCTGATGATTGATCTCTTTGACCAAGTCACCACGTTCCGAATAGATCTTCAAAACACATTTACCCGGTATATTGTAGAACATGATCTTATCATAGCCGTCAGCACCCGGGAATTGCAACTGTGTTGCATTCGGTTTCCGGGAATCGGCTTTCAGGTTGTAGGGATTTGGTACAATACGGATATTTTGTAAATCCAAACCTTGGGGGCGACGCAGATAAGCAGCGCGTTTTGTTTGCGTATAAGCACGACTGCTCTCGAGCTCACCCACCGGATTAAGACTTGCATCCGTATTTAAACTACCGTCTGAAAATGCGGTAATATAATAATAATAGGAAAATCCGCGAATTGCTTCACGATCTTTGTAATCGTAGATGATCGGATTTCCCGTACCGGCACCACAGGCATATATTTCATGATAGAAAGAATCTACAGAGCCCATGGCACGATATATTTTATAACCGCCAAAATTTACATCGATTTCCGAAGGACTGTCTACCCAGCTCAAATGGATATTATCACCTTCGGAGTTGATCCTGAACGTACTGGGTGGCAGCGGGGGTTCGGTAATAACCAGGTCATTACGGAAAGCTGCCCGGGCACGTTTAAATGTTTGGAACAATGAATCGCGACCGGTATAAAACCATTCATTTTTATATTCATCGCGGTCCGTTGTCGTGGAACCGTCCGGTAGGATAAGGTTTTTGCTTGCCAGCCAGTTCTCACCGACTTTAACACAATTTTGCCTATCCAAGCCACTGACAGCTTCTATAAGGACGATACGGACACTTTCTCCGATCTCCAGATCGTAAGGGCCAAAAGCAACCATGGCAGCTGCACCGCCACCGTCATTTTTCTTGCTGGCTTCAAAATCAGCTTGCGGTTTTTCATCACCATATGGCTTGCGCATTGCATTAGGACCTACCATTGGAATAGTATCCCCTTTTCCAAAACCGCTTTCGGCATCAGCATATTCAGATGCCCATGTCAACATATCATACAGGTTTTTAGAACCTGATACACTCTTGCCGTAAACAGAAGGATATGAATCACCACCATGCCAGCTTAGAGTTCGGGGCTGACTGATATCATCAGATTTATCTGTTGCTGATTTATCCGCATGAACAAAGGCCATTCCTGCAAATTGGGGGCCTGTCAGACGTCCGGCTCTACTGTTGAAAAGGGTTCCTTTTCCGCCATCGGGTCCTCCGATATGATCCCAAGCGGATGAAATATCGGAGTTTTGTCCGAACCAAGTCCAGAAACAGCGCAAACTATCGGGATTGTATGTAGATGTAGCAACATCATCGATATTCATGAAGGAAACCCACTGGTCTTTTCCCCAAGTCATCTGCCCACTGGTCACAAATCCGACTTCACGGCTGGTGGCATAGCGCGGCATCATACCAAAGAGCAATCCTTCAATACTGTTATTGGGCAGTTCGATATCGGCATCATAATCGGTATTACCCGTATTTTTCAATACATATTCGGTAATGAAATAATTATCATGGTATTCCTGGGAATAGGCATATACTGTTCTGGTATATTCAATACCGAGATAACTATTGAATACGTTGACCAGTTTACGATCATAGCTAACACCATCATCATGATAGTCATCTATATAATCTTCTTCGATCTTCTGGTTAAAGTCGACCTCTACGATAGGCGTTTCGAACTGTGCGGTTTGGGTCAATACCATGGGGAAACCATAGTCCGGATTCAAACTGCTGGGTGAAAAATAGAGACCCAGATAGTCAAAGGTCGTACCGCCGGGATTTACATAGTTCTTACAAACCAGCCATTGACGGTCAATAACATGGTTATCCGTATAGGAATACCATGCCGGCCACTTCAGTCCCTCATAGTAGACATTATTATATGCCCGTTCGCAGCCACCCGCGGAGAAAGGAGATTGCAGAGAACCTACATTGATGTACTTTTGAAGTCCCGGATCAATATAGCTTTGCCCGATCGCCATCGCCGAAAGCAGTATCAATACTGCAATTATTAGGATTTTATTTGAAATATTCGATCTAAACATATATTCCTCGAATCATTAGAAATTAAGTGTTATACCAAAAGAGATCTTACGCGGGTTCAGAAAAGTAAAGCTATCTATATTGGGCATATTGATATATGCTTTATCTTTATAAACCTGATCCACATGAGCTTGGTCAGCCGCTACAAATGCAGACCCATCCCAGGCAAAGTAAGATTCACTGACATTATCGTAATATAATGCCAGGGTATTACCTACCGTTGTGCGTGCACTAATATCATTTACACTCACGATCGGAGTATAATCAACACCATCTTTCCTTACATCACCGATCTTATCATTGCCCATTTCAACACCTGTTTCATCACTAAAATGCAATGAATTCAGATAATCGTAACGATCATAAATATTGGAGAATCCGGAATAACTCAGGCGTTTGGTATTCAATACATTATTAATATCAAGGAACAATGAAACACTTACCGGTTTGAGGTTGATCCTCTTTGAGATCTTCAGGTCTGTCATATAGTAATCTTTCCAGCGAACATTATCCCTCACATAAGGATCATCTGTCTGGCTATAGGTCGTAACAGAACCTGCTTGCCACTCAAACATCAGGTTAGCAGCCCAATCGCCTGTGATCATCGGATTTAAGCCAAACAAACTGTAATCCGCAGGAGTGCGGAACAGGAAGTATGATTCAAACAAAGGAACCGGCAAGGTGCGTGTTTGATAATGGGTGGATATATGATTATCACGATCGTATTCCATCTGTTCTGTCGGATTCTCGTAGTAACGAGTATTGCCGTAGTAACCATAAGAAACGACCTGATAGGTAAAGTTCATATTAAAGAGAAAGAAATCACCATAACTTTTCTTGATCTCAGCTTCAAAACCACGAACGTCTTTATAATTTCTTGCATCCGCAACCGAGTAACTGACCTTATGATCAAGACTGGTGTAATATGTCCACGCCGGCTGATCACTGATATCTTTATAATATCCTTTAAGCTTAAACAGGTAATCATCAAACAGGCGATGTTCGTATCCCAATTCGTATTGGATCGTACGACTGTAAGGGATCTCAGGATTACCCAAACGATTGATCTGTCCGGTACCCAGTCTGTCTACAACAAATCGATAACGTGACTGAGCCAGAGCATTGAAGTGCCCGTAGTTAAAGTAGATCTTTGCCCGTTCGGATATTGGATGTGAAATGGCAAAACGAGGACTTAAAGCCGTGATGGCTTTTGTTTTTGCCTTTGTTGCAAGGCTGTCGATATGTGGGCCATTCGATGTGTTCAACAATACATCAAATTGGTCATATACATACCATTCAGTGTTTGCCTGAGACATATCAAAACGCAAGCCGAGATTAACGACCATGCCTTCGAATTCAAGTTTATCCTGTGCATAAGCACCCAAGCGCCATGGATCCTGATACCATTCATTGTAATAGTTCCAGAACATGTTGCCGGGATGATCATTCCAGGCATTAATGTAATATTCGGTATAAACGAATTTAAATCCAGTTTTAAATTCGTTGTTTTCATTGAACTGATTTTTGTAATCGGCTTTTGCGATCGTTGTATAGTTCTTACTGCGGTCAGTCGCAAAACCACCCCAATCCGTACGCATACCTACAACATCTTCAAAACCGCCAATTCCATCACCGTCTTCGGTAAACCAGTAACCAAAGGGTTGTTCATCCAGGAAGTATCCGGGAACAACTTCAACATTTCGTGTTGTGTCGCGTGGTGCCAAACGCTGAGTATAGTAATCTGACCCCATACGCTGCAAATCAACCTCGTAAAAAGAGTGATTATTAAGCTGATGTGTTAAGCGTAAGCCAATGCTGCTACGAGTGATCTCAGTCGGACAATAGCTTGCATCCATAAAAACCCTATAATCCGTACTGGCAACATTTGTAGCATAAGAAACAGACTTAAAATAATTTTCGCCTGAAGGCAGTGAGGTCCAAGACGCATAAGAAACGGACCGGGTCTTACTGTACATGGCGGAAATATTCAATTTGATCTTTGGTGAAATGTCAGATGTCAATTTTAGAGTTGCTTTATTGTCATTATAGGTATCACTTGCAAAAGGAACTGCAAGTGCTTCCTGTTCTCCACGATAAGAAGCAAAGAAACGTAAATTACCGAGCTTCTCTCCAATAAAGGGCACAGGCCCCCCCACACCGACATCAACAGTGTAATCGGGACTGACAATATTTGCAGAACGGCGATGTTGATACTGATAAACGCGTTGCCATGCGGCTGCGGTCAGATCATTATCTTCATCATTATCCCGTAAACTATTCAGAGAATAATCATTGAAGCCTTCCCAGGATCTGTTTGAACTTCGTTCATAAATATCCCAGGGAGAATCCGTATAAATAGCATCTCCGTTTCTATCTTCAAAGGGTTCACCAAGATCCCATTGACCATTCTCATTGATATCCAAGAAACTTTCAGGATCGGTTCCCCACCATGCTACATCATCGTCATTATATGGACGACCGAAATAGGCATCGGCAGCAGTAATAACCGGTCCAAAATATTTTTTATTTGCTGCGGCATAACGGATAGTTACACCGGCTTCGTATTTGTCTTTTTTACCTTCTTTTGTTACCACATTGATCACACCGGAACGGGCATTTTCATATTCGGCGTTAAATCCACCGATCTGAATATTGACAGCTTGTACCGAGTTGATACTTACGGTTGTATAAGGTATGTTTGAACGTTCATCGTTCATACTCATACCGTCAACCGAGAATGCGGCTTCATAAGCTGAGGAACCACGAATATTGAAATTCTCATCAATACCCGCTTCCATTCCGATAACATCATTCATACTTTGTACCGGAAGTGCCTTGATCTGGTCGGAAGAAATATTGGTCTGGCTACTTGCCACATCAACTTTAATGATCTCTTTTTTAGCGGTAACGATCACTTCATCCAATCCGATCACTTCTTCGCTTAAAGCTATGTTCACTTTAGATGTCAGATCGATACGAACCTGAACACCTTTCACAATGGTTTTTGTATAACCCACCATGGAGGCAATCACGTTATAAGAAGCAGGCGGTACATTTAAAACAACGAAATAACCGTTTTCGTCTGTAAATGAACCAAGGCCTGTTCCCTCAATCTGAACATTGGCACCAATAAGAGGCTCATCATTTTCCGTATTGACAACGCGACCACTGATCTTACCATAGGTTCCCGCCATCAATACTGATGACAACAAGACAAGGCAAATGATAATATGTAATATCTTGCGCATAATTCTCATCTTTTGTTATTCAGTTAATTAAAATGCAAAACCAATTGTGAAGCGTTGTACATCGACAAAATCCACTGTCGGTGTATATGCGTAATCCACAACAATACCCTTGATATTCAAACCAATACCAAAGCTAAGTGCCTGGATGTCTTCACTTGTTCTGTAACCTGCACGTGCAAATACCAAGTTCGCAAAACCGTATTCCAGCCCAATATTAAGCTGTTCCGGATGTGAACGGTAATGCAGTGCATCAACTGATAACTTTAGAGATTGACCTTGCGGTTTTTCGGGAAGAAGATCCAGAACATCCATTGAAAGACCCATTGAAAAGGTCAAAGGAAGCTGAAAACCTTCATCTTCATATTTGATCTCGCCGGAGAAGTTACGGACACTCATACCGAATGCCAGGCTTTTCCAACCGGTGTAGTATAATGTACCGAAATCAACGGTAATACCACCGGCAACATTGGATTTGGTCTGTAGGCTGTCACCGTAAGGAACAACGCTTTGACCAAGCTGTTGAACAACATAACCAACATTACCGCCAACAGCGAATTTATCTGTCAGTGAACGGGCATAACCGACACTAACAGAAAGTGCTGTAGGATTCATAACTCCAAGGTCAATGTAACCCAAGTCATTCTCAGCAACGATCGTAGCATCTACATCACCGTAATCGATATTGCGGGCTGTGATACCAAAAACACCAAAACGTCCGTTTGACGGGTTGAAAGCAACTGAAAAAGCATTGTGTTTGATCCCTGCGATCCAATTGTTCTGACTGGCTGTCAGATCCATGGTCTTTGTCATTTTTGCTGCTGATGCAGGGTTATAGAAGAAAGCCATCGAATAGGCTTCTATCGCGGTCATTGCCTGACCCATTGCAGCTCCACGGCCATCTGTGGCTACCGAAAGAAATTGCATGCCGGTCTGAGCCAGTTTTTGATCTTTGGCCAAGCCGAATGAGAATGCGATCAGGACTAAAAGGATTATACTAATAATTCGTTTCATCTTAAACTCCTTAAATATCTAAATGTATTAGCTAATATTATTAGTTAACGACAGCATAAAAGAAGCCTCTGCTTTTATATGCTGCGTTCTCCGCTTTTGTGAATCGAATATAGTAGTTTCCGGCATCCAGTGAATATGTATAATGTTCACGAATAACGGAACCGGTTGCGTCACCTTTAAAAACCATTGCGCATGCGGGGCTCATACCGTAAACATCAAAATCAACGAGAGTACCGGTTGCATCCCAAACTTTAATAGAACCATGGATATCCATGTATAAATTAAGTTCGGTTGCAGCCGTTAAGCTGATCTTTGCATATCCGCTTAGATATGCGCCAATAACATTGATACGTGTTTTTTGGGCATTTCCCGGTACCAGAACAGCTCCGGCAGTAAAGGGATTCGTAAAGTTGGTATCAATACCGATAAACCCGGTGACGGTATCAATATAAGATTCTTTCCATTCGGCATTTACTGCCTCAAGGATCACACAGTCAACCGTATCCATGGTTGCTGATGTGTCATTTGCAAAGATATCCAATACAGCCTGTTCGGCAGCAGTCGGAACATGCGTTGCGGGTGAATAGATACACCCTGTAAGCGCTATCAATGTGATAGCTATTGATATAAGCAATACTTTTTTCATACTACTTTCCTTCTAATTATATGTTCTTGTTTATCTTACTACTATAAATTTCTTGATCTTTTGTTCACCATCCAGGCAGTATATCTCTCCCGTTGACTCATTAACATAGTCTTCGGTGACGGTGAACACAACAATATACACACCACTGACAATAACCTGACGGAAGTCCGTAATGGATGCCCAGGCTTCATCACCACTGTTGTTGACATGTTCTGTTTCCCAGATCTGATCACCACGTTCCGTATAGATCTTAATATTACATTTTGGTGGAATATTGTAGAACATGATACGGTCAGCTTGTCCCCCGGCAGTACCAAATTGCATTTGTTTTGCACGAACATGATAAGGGTTCGGTACAATTCGAATACTTTCAAGAGAGGTACCCGGCAAGCGTTTCAACTGAGCCGGTGAGCTGGTTAAAGTATAAAATTTACTGCTTGAAAGAAGGCGTCCGGCTCCGTCAACGCTTCCGTCATCGTAAGCAGCAATATAATAATAGTAATCAAAACCACGAACAGCAGTACGATCATCATATTTACAGTAATCTGCATCCAAAACATAATCATTGGGATTAGTCACATCAAGAAGCAGATGATAAGTTGAATCGTATTCACCTAAAGCTCTATAGATCCGATAACCTGTAAAGCCTGTTGAATTTTCACTGTTGCGAGCCCATGTCAAGCTAATGCGATCACCACCGGCGATCACGGAAAAACTTTCCGGTGCTTCCGGTGGAAAAGCTACATTATAACCTGATTTATAGTTTGCATCTGCTCTTGCAAAATATTGGAAAAGACTGTCAACACCCTGTGTGATGATAGCATCTTTTTGTACTAAATCAATTGCTCCATTATCATAATCAAGACCGGCTGTTCGTCGTGTATTCATATCAATACTTCCGACAGCTTCAGCATAAACGATCTTTACTGATTCTCCGGATGCCAAGGTATAGGGACCAAAACCATATGCGGCTGAGAGTCCACCACCATTACCCGGCCAATCAGGCATATTATCGAAAGGAATTTCATTAGCTGCTATTACATATTCCGCATGTGACATATCTAAATAACCTACTGGAGCCACACCTTCCATATATTCATAACGTCCATCCATTGCAGGGCGATCATATTGATCCATATTATTGGTATGAGGTTTTAAATCACTTGCAATAGATTGCCAGGCATGCGGTTGGTTAACATCATCAGTTGTATCAGATGGACTCGTATCCGCATGGATCACAACAATACCCGGGAACTGCACTGATGTTAAACGTTTATCGCCTTCGGCATAGGGTGCACCAAAATCATCTGCGTGGGATGTAGCAGCTTTTGTACAACTTCCCTGCCATGAAAATACACCACGCAAATTTGTGGGTATGGTCTTTACGGTACCTTGAATATTAATATCTTCAGTCATACCGGCGCCCCAATTACCTTTAATACCAAAAGCATGGTTCATCGTATTACGGCCCCAGGTAGCTGCCTGAGGCAGAATACCCAGCTCATAGATCGTTGCTTCACGGTTCATTGCATATCGGGCAGTCCAATAAAAATAAACCCCGGTCAATGTTTGTGAATTAACGGTACCTGCATCATCAATGATTCCTGTATTGGAAAATTCAAATTCATACAAATGATATGCTTGATGATAATTATTTGAGAATGCCATCACTTTACGAGTAAAAGAAATACCCATAGAGGTATTTATACGGTTGTAGATCATTCTGTCGCAAGGCAAATCCGGATCAACTTCATCCAAACTTGGTTCCAAATAGACCAGCTGATTGGCAGGTGAACCGTCAACATAAACTGCGGGGCGTTCTTTCTTCCCGATAAGCTTATATTCCATATCAAATATGGCACCTTGATCGTCTACCTGACGCGGTCCGATATTTACTACTTTGTGATCGTATATAGGACTTGAGAGCGGATCTGTATAATCTGCTGCACCGATCCAGAGACTCTTCGCGCATTGTACATCCTGTTTAGTATAGAGTGCCGGATATCGCAAACCGTCGATCTGATCACCGGTCGCACCGGTACGGCCAACCTCGATCTCACAACCTTCTGACGAAAACCAGTTCTGCAGATCGGAGATCGCCAGCCATTTAATGTCCCGTGCCGGCAGAACCATCACTCCCACGAGGAGCAGAACGCTTACCAACACTTTTATTTTACTTAATTTCATATGTTTACCCTTTATTTCTATTTTCTCAATCCGTTTAGAAATCAAATGATACATTCACACCGAAGAAAATGTTTCTCGGATTCAGGAATGTCAAGGCTTCGAAAGCGGGCATATCAATATATGCTTTATCTTTCATTATCTGATCAACAGTGGCATCGTTTTCCGTTGTAAATACCCCATTGCTGAAAACATAGTAATCGTCATCAACATCATTGAAATACAGGATACCTTCTTTTCCATTTGAGAAACTTGCAATATCTTCAACATACTGCATCGGTACATATTCTACATCAAGATCACGGTAAACACCGGGTTTATCTGTTCCGGGGATATTACCGTAATCAAGCGGATCTCCGATTTCTGCCGGGAAATGCAGTGAATACATATAATCATAGTAGTCGTATGTGTCATAATAAGCTACATTCGAAAACCTTTTGGTATTCAGGGCATTTGAAACGTCGGCAAACACTTTCAGTGATATCTTGTCGGTTATCTTTAATTTCTTAGACAATTTCAGGGCGATGTTATAGTAATCCACATACTTCGTATTGTATGTGATCCGAGCACCGCGAATATCTTCTGCGTTCTTCGGGTTCCAAGTGGTATAACTACCAGCTGTCCAAGTTGGAATAACCGCCAAATGCCAGTCTGCAAGTATCGGATTTGATAAATACTTGGGAGTATGGATATCAAAATATGCTTTAAATCTAGGTCGTGGCAGGGGTTTGCTCTGGTAAGGATTGTTTTCCAGATATTCGCGATTCTCGATATCATTATCATAGAGAACACCTACACCGAAATAACCTGAAGAGGAAACACGGTATTCAAAGTTAACCCAACCGGTAAACCAGTCGCCCATTACTTTTTTTAACTCTAATTCAAAACCACGAATATCCTGATAGTAGCGGTTATTTAAAGCTGAGTAGTTGACCTGCCCGCCGAGACCGACATAGTCAGTCCAACTTGCCTGATTTTTAATATCTTTATAATAAGCCGATAAGTGTAAAGTGTACATATCGAACATTGACATATCAAAACCCAGCTCATAAGCGATCGTACGTTCAAAAGCCGCTTCCGGATTACCAAGATAATTCAATTGCTGACTCATTTCACGCTCGTAACGGAACATGGTTTGCGTATTGATCTTTTGGATAAAATGTCCGTAGTTGAAGAACAGCTTGGCATTTTCTGAGATCGGATGAGAGATCGCTAAAACCGGTGTAATATACCACTGCGCTTGCGCGGGGCGTATAATTGAATCCGGCATGGTGGCTTCATCAAAATTTCCGGTAAAGAATGTCGGATCATATGTTGCAGGAAAATACCAATCACAATTCGGATTGAAGTACATACCTTTTATACCGAGGGTTGCATAAAAACCTTCGTATTCCAACTTATCTTCAGCCCAAGCAGTCAAACGATAAGGTTTATAATGAAAATCATTCCATTCATTACCATCGGGTAACATCAGATTCTTTGCACCGAAGTCAATATGTATGTCTTCCAATTGAAATTTAATACCGGCGTTCAACTCATTGTTCTCAGATACCTGGTTTTTATAATTTGCGTCAAACATATAAGTTGCTGTTATCGTAGAGTCTCTACCGGCACCCAGCGAACCACCATGCATCACTTTTCCATCAATACTGCTTTCATTGTAGGGCCAATAACCGGTTGGGTGTTCATCCAGAAAGTATCCGGGAACAACTTCAACTGTTTTTGCTGTATCACGCAGAGCATCCGGACCTGTTAAATAACGAGTCTGTGTCCGTGAAACAGATACATCGAAAAAGCTTTTTTCAGTCAGTTGCTGCGTATATTTTGCAGCAAGGGAATTATCGTATCGACGGAAATGTGAAAAATAGGACCATGTAAAAATACGCCATGGAACTGTAAATCCTGAACGATCCAAACGATTCGCAATACCCCAGGCACTTGAGAAATATGATGAATATCCCTGAGTTGATGCAGATGTACCGTCCAAAGAACCCAGGCGGCCCGTTAATGATAATTTTCCTTTTTGGCCAATATCAGTTGTTATTTTTAACATTCCCGACTGATTTTGAAGGCCATCGGTTGTCAAGGGAATAAGGTACATGGTCTGTTCACGGAAATAAGAAGCGTAAAAACGCATATTCCCAAATTTACTTAAGACTGGTACCGGACCACCAAAACCAATGTCCATATTATAATCGGATTGATATATCTGACCATCTTTACGGTGTTCATATCGGAAAACTTGCTGAGCACCGGATGCGGTCAGATCATTAGCATCTCCGGCATTTTGTAAAGTTTTCATTGCCGCGCTTTCCCAACCATTGAAATAATTTCCTTTTATTTGGTCATAAGCATAATCATCTAAAGGTACGTCATATCGATGGTTGCCATTTACATCATTTAACGGTTCATGTTCATCCCAAGTACCGTTGCCATTCAAATCTGTAAACGATTCCCTGTTCGTACCGGTCCAGGCAACGTCATCGTTCAAATAAGGATATAGCCAGTAACCGTTGGGATCATAGACTGAAATACCGTAGTTCTTTGGAGCGGCAGGACTCATACGCATTGAAACCGTACCTGAATATTTGTCTACTTTACCTTCTTTGGTTACAACCGAGACAACACCCGAACGGGCATCATCATAGCGTACGCTGAAACCACCGGTTTGAACTGATACTTCACCAATAGCGCTTAAAGGAACCGTCGTGATCGGTTCATTGGTTCGGGCATCGCGCTGAGTGATACCGTCGAGCATAAATGCTGTTTCATCTGAACCACCACCACGAACGCTCATACCTGAAACACCGGCTTTAAGGCTCAATACTTCAGAAATGGTCGTAACCGGAAGCGCTTCGATCTCATCGGATGAAACGTTCAACTGACCACTGGCGTTATCTTTTTGGATAAGGTCGCGTTTCGCAGTCACGACCACTTCCTCACCCGCAAAGGCTTCTACTTTCATGTCAAAATCAATCGTTGTTAAACGATCGATCATGACTCTATTCTCACTATTCTGAAGTCTTGCATATCCAACATAAGATGCAACCAGGTCGTAAGTACCCGGAGGTATGTTCAGAATAACAAAATAACCTTCAGCATTTGCAGCCGCTCCCATGGAGGTACCGTTTAACAATACGTTCGCTCCCGGAAGTGGATCGCCCGTATCGGCATCACGGACAAAACCGGAAATTTTACCGGAAGTACCCGCAAATGCAATACCAACAATAAGCAGCATTGCTACTAACAATTTTACTAGCCTCATATAACAACTCCTTAGTGTTTACGAATTAATCCAATTGATGATTGTGAATAAGTAAAATTCTTCCCAAATAATGTTTATCACTCAATCAGATTAATTTATGCTAATATTTAATGTTTGTCAATATATTAAAGCAATTCACCTTCAAAACTCTGGATAATCTGCTTTGTTGCTTTATCAATTTCTTTTTTTTGGACAACTCGCTGATTATTAGCCACTTTGTTTTTTTCCAATTTTAAAAATAGTTTCTCCCCCAGAACAGTTTTCAAACAATTGCAGATGATCAGTTCTGATCTCGTTATGGTGTTATATGAATAATCATCTTCAACGGCCAGGATAACCGCCCCGTTTTGTATATTTATAATACCGACATTACACAGCAGACTTGCTACAGCCGGTTTCTTGGGTTGAATACAATCTATCACGGCTTGCCATTTTTCTTTTACTTCATTTAAACTGACTGTGTGTACCTTGTTATTTGAAACCGGTTCTTGTGTTTGTTTCTCTGAGGGTTCATTGTTCTCAGCAGGAGATTCGGTCTTTTTTGCTACAGGTGAAGCACCTTTGATATTTCCATTTAAAATAGGACTTGTATATGATTTTGACGGCGACTCATTTGTAATGGGAGCCTTATTGACAACAGGAACTGGCTTAGGAGCCGATTTTATAGTTTGAGGACGAGACACCGGAGATGTGTTCCTTAATTGCCCGATTATCTCATCCAGTTCTCTGAAGTCTTGCAAATTTGCCAGTTTTATAAATAGGGTCTCAACCAGGATCTTCGTATTGGAAGAACGAAATATCCTATGCATCTCATCATTAACGATGGATAGCATTCTTATCAAAGCATGAGCATCCTGTTTTTCCGCAAGTTCAGCATAGTCTTTTTTCAAATTTTCTGTCGTATTCAGAATATCGGGTGACTTGTGTGCTTTAACCATGTAAAGATCACGCAGGAAAATTGAGAACATGGACACAAATTCGGCAAGATCATATCCATGTATGAGCATATCATCAATGATCTTCAGAGCTTTATCGGCTTTTGCACTTACCAGAGCTTCGAACATAGAAAAATATACTTCCTCGTGAATAACACCGAGAATGTTCAAAATGGCTTCATAGCTTATATTTTTATTTGAGAAAGCGATTACTTGTTCAAGAATACTTTCACTATCACGGATACTGCCATCCCCTTTCTTTGCGATCAGTAACAGTGAATCATTATCAATCTCGATCTTTTCCTGTTTTGCGATGTTTCGCAAAAGATCCATAACCTGAACCAGAGGTATGCGCTTGAATTCAAAGCGTTGACAGCGACTTAGAATGGTGGGAAGAACTTTATGTAATTCAGTAGTGGCAAAAATGAACAGGATATGTTTGGGTGGCTCTTCAAGCGTTTTAAGCAGGGCGTTGAATGCATCTTTGGTTATCTGATGGAATTCATCAATGATATATACTTTGTATTTTCCCCGGGTAGGAGGATATTTTACCTGCTCGCGCAGATCACGTATACTGTCAATACCGCGATTTGAAGCACCGTCTATCTCGAGCACATCCAAACTACGTCCTTCGGTGATTTCACGACAGCTGATGCATTCGTTACAGGGGTTCCCATCTTTGGGATTCTCACAATTCACTACCTTCGCCAGTAAACGGGCAGTTGTGGTCTTCCCTGTGCCTCTTGGTCCGGAAAAAATATAGGCATGTCCAAGTCTGTTCTTTTCGATCGCATTCTTTAATGTAATTGTAATATGTTCCTGACCGATAACATCCTCAAAACATTGAGGACGATACTTTAATGAAATGACCTGATGACTCATGTGATGTTCCCTGCTTATAGTATAAAAAGACCCCAGGTTGCTTGACGCACAGAATAAACGCTTACCGCTGCTTCCTTCCGGATCTGACGGGGTTCGGCAAATACGCTGCCGAGAAGGCCTGAGGTCAGGTAAAAATACTCAATAGAGGAATATAATACAATGAATTTTGCGCATTATTTTATAACTCGTAAGACGTGATCGGTAATCGGTAACCTGTGATCGGTGATTGGTAAAGAAGTAAGAAACAGGAGAATAAGAAGTAAGAATAAGATATTTTCCGCCCATAATTCATAACTTATAACTTCCCCCACACTCCCACACTCCCATCCCTTCATACTTCGCACCCTCGTACTCTCATACCCTCGCACTCTCGACTCTTCGTCTTTTCAACCCTCAACTCTCGACCCTCGACTTTATGACAAAACTGTTTCACGCGACACCTATTCTTACTATATTTGCTATGAATTTTAATATGGAGACACATCGATCATGAGAAAAGTGCTTTTACTATTCATTCTTGTACTGCCCTTTTTTCACTGTGCATTTCAGGAAAATGCCGCACAACCCGTTAAACCGGTACCGGGTATTCCGCTTGCACAATTTGATCAATTATATTCAAACAAAACTCTTGGCCTGAATATTGAGAACGGCAAATCTGTTTTTCGCATTTTTGCACCAAGAGCCAATAAAGTGGAACTGGCACTTTTCCGTTCGGCAAAAGGTCCTGCTTATGAAACTCACTTCATGACCCGGGATGAACAGGGTATATGGGAATATTCTACAAATAAACGTTTGTGGAATAAGTATTACGGATACTATCTCACAGCTGAGAACAAAAAAGGCGATATTTTTAACCGGAACACGCTGATCCCCGATCCTTACTCAAAAGTTGTCTCCACACAAAATAACTATCATATCAATGCACGGACCTTTATTTATAAAGATAATTTCGATTGGGAAGGCGATACCTGGATCAGACCAAATGACCCGCGAGATCTTATAATCTATGAAGCCCATGTCCGGGATCTGACGGCACATCCCTCATCGGGCGTTGAAGCACCGGGAACATATCTCGGGGCAATTGAAAAGATCAATTACCTGAAAAATCTTGGGATCAATGCAGTTGAATTTTTGCCTTTGCATGATTTTGCCAATATTGAGATCCCCTATCGGGATTCTTCTACAGTTTTCTTCAACACATGGAACCCCTACGCAAGAAATCACTGGGGCTATATGAGTACTTTCTTTTTCGCACCCGAGAATTATTACGGTTCAAAAGGTAATATGATCAAAAATAACTTTATTGATGATAAAGGTAAAAGCGTTGAAGAATTCAAAAAACTGGTCAAGTCCTTACATAATGCCGGGATCGCGGTCCTGATGGATGTTGTTTATAATCACACCAGTACATATGATCCCAATCCTTTTAAGTTGATCGATAAAAAATATTATTACCGTCTGGATGAAAATCAGGATTTTATTTCTCTCAGTGGATGTGGGAATGATTTCAAGACAGAACGCCCCATGTCGAGAAAGATGATCGTTGAAAGTATTCTGTATTGGATGAAAGAATTCCATGTTGACGGCTTTCGCTTTGATCTTGGAGCTATGATCGATGATGGAACATTGGATGAGATCATCCGTGAAGCACGCATGCTGAACCCCAATGTTGTGATCATTGCCGAACCTTGGGGTGGAGGAAAATATAATCCCGAACATTTTTCGGAATTAGGTTGGTCAACCTGGAATGATCGCTTCCGTAATGGTATTAAAGGACAAAATCCTCATTCGCGACCTGGATTTATTTTCGGGAAATGGGATGAGGGTGTTTCCCGCTCTAATGTTATGCGTTTTTTGATGGGCTCACTCCGGGATGATGGTGGCCAGTATCTTGATGTTCGCCATTCTGTTAATTATCTTGAATCTCATGATGACGAAACTTTCGGTGATTTTGTCAGGGTATATTTGGATAAAGCTGAGGAAAATATTGTGATCAAAGATCTTGAAGCTCACAATAAGCTTACTCCTGAAGAGATCCGTTTTCATAAACTTGGTGCTTTTATTTTGGGAACTTCTCAGGGAGTGGCCATGATCCATTCGGGACAAGAATTTGGAAGAAGCAAGATCATAGAGACGAATGAGTTTCAGGATACAAGACAGGGTATGATCGACCGGAATTCTTATAACAAAGACAATTCAACAAATTATTTGAATTATACTATTGCGAGACAAAACAAAGAATTAACGAACTTTTACTCATCGGTCTTTAGACTCAGACAGGTATATCCGCAATTAAGAAGAGCATCCAGAGATGCTTTAGAACCATTTTTTGCAGACAGTGAGTTTGGTATTGGATATAGGATCCATTCTCAAAATAGCGGAGAGGAAGATCTGCTTATTTTGATCAATGGCTCAAAAGATAAAACCGCTTTTTATAATCTACCGGGAGGTATGTGGTCCTATTTGTTTTCCACACACCTATATAAAGACGAACGGGTATTGAATTACATTACTTTGCAACCGTCATCCGGTGTGATATTGAAGAAATAATGAAGTATAACATCTGTTTTGTTTTATCACATGGGAATGGGATAATTACACGATTTTTATAAGGAGATCAATATGCATACTGTAGACTATGTAATAGTCGGAATTTATTTGACCGCGATGGTCGTGGTCGGTTTGCTTATGCAGAAAAAAGCAAAAGAGGGAATTGATTCTTACTTTCTAGGGAACCGTAGCCTGCCTTGGTGGGCATTGGGCGCATCGGGAATGTCATCGAATCTTGACATCAGTGGAACAATGATCATTGTCGCCTTGGTCTATGCCATCGGTGCAAAGGGATTTTATATTGAGATCCGCGGTGGTGTTACCCTGATCATGGCATTTCTCATGATCTATATGGGTAAATGGAATCGTCGTTCAAGGGTTATGACAGTAGCCGAATGGATGAGCTTACGCTTTGGGAAAGGTCCGCAAGGTGATACGGCACGATTGATACAGGCGATAACATCCATTATTTTTACGATCGCAATGATCACTTATTTTGCCATCGGTGGCGGTAAATTCTTAGATACTTTTCTTGGTATTCCCGACTCCTGGAACATCCATATCGGAAATATTGTAATTGGCACAGAATTCTGGGCAGCATTCATTCTCATTGCCATTGCCATGATCTACACGGTTGCCTCCGGACTTTACGGAGTTATCTGGACCGATGTATTCCAGGGAATATTGATCTTTCTTGCAATTGTCTATATTGTTATCAGGGCATTGGGTATTCAACTCCCGGAGCAATTTGCTGTCGCGCTTCCGTTAAAAGAAGGCGGTTTCATGCAAATGGGCACAACCCTGAAAGAATGGGTAAGTCTGGCACCGCAGTGGCGCATGAACATTCCGGCCGAATCCGATTATTCCATGTACAATGTATTTGGTGTATTGGTCATGTTCTACCTCTTTAAGGTTATTCTTGAAGGTAGCGGCGGTACGGGAAATTATATGATCCAACGTTATTACGCCGCCAAGAACGATAAGGAAGCCGGATTGCTATCCTTGTTCTGGACCGGATTGCTTTCTTTCCGTTGGCCCTTCATTGCCGCCTTAGCGATCTGGGGAATTTCTTTGGGAACTCAGATCACCGATCCCGAAATGGTCTTACCGACAGTTGTTTCAGAACTACCTGTTGGTATAAAAGGCTTTCTCATTGCAGGCTTAATGGCGGCGGCGATGTCCACCTTCGACTCCACGGTGAATGCCGGTGCGGCATACTGGGTGAAAGATATTTATCAAAAATATATTAACCCCAAAGCCGATCAGAAAAAATTGATGAAACATAGTTATGGTGCTTCTATACTGATCGTTGTTTCCGGATTGCTGTTGACCGTCTTTATTAAGAACATTAATGAGATATGGTCTTGGATCACTATGGGACTAGGTGCCGGATTATTGATCCCGCAATTGGTTCGCTGGTACTGGCATCGCGTGAACGGCTATGGTTATGCTATTGGAGTAGGAAGCGGTATGCTAACGGCCATTTTATGGAAAGTGTTCATGAAAGTCGGTATAATCCCGGATGCTCTGGCTCCCGAATATTATGCTTTCCTTATCGCTTCTCTAATGTCACTTCTGGGTATTATCATAGGAACTCTTGCTACTAAGCCTACGGATGAAAGAACGACTCAGAACTTTTATAATATTACTCGTCCCTTCGGGGCCTGGGGTAAATTCAAGAAAGGCGTTCCTGAAGATGTACAGGCAGCTATCAAGAAAGAAAATCGCAGAGATATTATCTCCGTGTTCCTTGCCGTTCCATGGCAATTGACCTTGTTCATGTTCATGATGAACCTGGTCTTTAAATCATGGGGACAAGCACTGATTTTAGGATTGGTCTTTATTGCTCTGAGTGTGGGATTATACTTCACTTGGTACCGTCATCTTTCAACAGAAGTAAAAGTGGATTAAATAGTTCATTAATTTGAATTGATCAATAGACAAAAAGCCCTGTTCGTCAACTGACGGATGGGGCTTTTATTCGTGATGCGTAATTCGTAACGCGTGACTCGTAGTAACTGGTAACCTGCCTTCACTAAAGTACAGCCTACGTAGCCAAAGCTACTTCGGCGCAGGAGGCCTTCGGCACGGCAAGCTGGTAACTGGCCTGTCCATCATAGCCTTGGCGAAGGTGGATAACTGGAGAATATAAACTTCTTACCATTTCTTACACTTTAATCTTTTTACTTTTTATCTTTTATCTTATTCTCTTATAGTTCATTTCCCTCCCACACCCCCATACTTCCTTTTCACTGCGCAAAAGAAAAGGGCTCAAGATGTTGAGCCCCTACATTTATTAAATATTTACGAGTTACGCGTCACGAGTCACGCGTTACGTTTTTACTTGTTACTTTCCGCCATTATTTCTTTCGTCTTCAACATCTTAAAATTCGTCGGTATCACAGCAATAGCATAAAGTAATATCCCGGCTATAAGTATCCATCCGTTCCCATTAAAGAGAACAAAATGATTTCCCCATCCTATATGGTCAAAAAGAACAGAACCGGCATGAAAAGGATGCCATTCTTTAATGAACAGACTTTCTGCAAGCATAAAGAAAGGAGTAATAAACAGAAAGACGAAGGGTGTCATGCGCCCCATTGGATATTTTTGTTTAGATAAAAACAATTTAACAATGATATATGCGATCACGATATTGATCAAAAATTGGGGGAAGATCAAAAACAACCAGCAACCAAAAAGAACACCGATCGAGCCACCACCCTTGAATCCGTAAAAGATCGGGAAAGCGTGGCCATAGATCGCTGCGATACCGATCAAAAGGATAGCAAGAAAACCGGCACCGTCAAAAGGCTGGTTTATTGCTACGACAGGGTCTGAAGAAAGGAAAAGCCATTTATAAAGGATCATGATCAGGGATCCTTTAAGTGAATCGCCCAGAAAGGTCAAAGTACCCCAAAATCTACTTACTTCTCTCATGACATTCGAGGTGCCGGGATTACCGTTGCCTACTTTTGTAATATCCACCCCTTTTCCCAAACGGGAAAAAATGCGGGCATAACTCACCGAACCTGAAAGGTAACCGAGTATCAAGCCGGATACCAAAACAAGATAATACATATTATTCTCCATTATTATAAGTTGGGATATTATTCCAAACCAATAAGCAGTAAAGCGGTATGCTGTCCACCGTAACGAGTTTCAAATTCAATATCCTCAAATTCACCCTGAAGCTCCAAGGTGATGGGTTCAAGATCTTCTGACTGAACTTTGTCGTTATAGTAAAAGCTTATTGTCATTCTTTCATCAGGATCCTCACTATGAATAGCGGAAAGTACAACTTTATCGAATTTTTCATTAACAGCTATTACATGACCGCTCATAACCGCAAAATAATGATCAAGCGGGATCTTTATTCCCGCAAATTGGGAATCCTTAATACTTCTATAAACACTGATACTCTCAACCAATTCCATGGAGGAAGTCATCTGGGATAAGTTTTCCTGCCAGCTGAGATTCTTAACGAATCCCATAATAGCCGCAACACCCTGGATAACATTCTTGCTTGGAAAGATCTCTATATGTTTCGAGGTTTTATTCTTTACAAGTTGAACGGCCGGAATGATATTCTTATCATTGGCAAGTACAATAACATCTTCATAGGGCATTTGATTGACATGGTTTAATATATCGCCTGTTTTGGGGAGATTTTTCCCATAAACCAGGACATCCAGATCAGGTTCAAAATCGTGCAATATAGATCGAAAGCCTTCACCGGGAACCAAGGCCAAAACACCTATCTCATTTTCATGATGAAAGCGGGCAAATTCTTCTTCGATCTGTTTTTGCATATCTTCGATCTTTTTATTCTCGATAACACCGTAAGAAGATAGTTCATTGATCACATCTTCAGGGGTATTTGTATGAACATGCAATTTAATGATGTCATTATTTACAAGAAGCGCAACACTGTCGCCGACATCATTCAAATATGCTTCAAGATCTTTATTAACATTATTTCCGCTTCTTCGAATAGTCAATTCAGTGCAATAACGGTGACTGATCTCCATAAGTTCTTCAAGATTTGAATCTTCATCCGGCTCAAAGCGGTATTCGGCTTCATTTTCTATCTTGATATCTTCACCGGTCATTCTGCGTTTCATACCTTCAAGAATAAAAACAAATCCCAATGCGCCCGAATCAACGACACCTGCTTTTTTTAGAACGGGGAGTTTCTCCGGTGAAATGAATACCTCTTCCATGCCTGCTTCAATCGCCAATACAAAATGATCAAGTAGCGTTTCTGATTTTGCTTCTTTCATTGCTTTGGCAACTGCTTCAAATACTGAAAGCATCGTACCTTCACGAGGAGTTGAAACAGATATTTTTGATATATAATGACCATGTATAAACGCTTCAGTAAGGATCTCGGGTGTAATATCACCATGTTCAAGAACTACATCGGAAAAACCGGAGATGAACTGGGATAAAATAAATCCGGAATTTCCACGGCTATTCATGGTACAAACATCTTGCAGGATATTTAAAACGGATTTGTAATTATGTTCACCTTTTTCTTTTATTGCCTCTATGGCAGGCTGAAAGGTCAGCAACATATTTACACCCGTATCACCATCAGGTACGGGAAACACATTCAGGTTATCGATGGTATGATAATTTGCTTTAAAATAGTCCAACCCCCCTTCGAGGGATGAAATAAATGTATTGATCTTCATGCAACTTTCTTTTTCTATTATGTTCCTATGACATAGCCTATATCAAAAAAATCAGGCCCCAAATGTGGCATATGCGCAAAGTTGGAGTAATTCAATTCAAAATAGAGGTCCCATTCAAGTTCTTCCGTGGCAGTTTCCAATAATTTTTTCATGTACAGGCATTCTTTATCATGATTACCTACATATGACATTGTAACCGTGATGGTTTTGCTGTTCTTTTCTTCCATTTGTGTTTTTATGATTGATATGAAACGGGCGCAAATCTGCTTGAAATTCTTTGCTTTTCCCATGGCTTTGATCTCACCGGAACCGGGGGTTACCTGTAGTAAAGGAATAATCCCGATAGCGGTACCCATCACCGCTTGTGCCAATCCTACCCGTCCGCCACGATGTAAATAAAATAGATCGTATATCGCACCCATGACATGTGCATTCTCACAATTTTTCATCAAAATATCATAACATTTATCACGGCTGACCTCTTTCCCTTCGATCTCCCTCATTAATGCAAGTAGCTGGACACCTACACCTGAGACCAGGCTCTCACTATCAAATGCTTTTACATCATATTGAGGATTGTTCTTCAGGGCTGCATGTAATGCTTCTTCAGTAGCTTTCGTGTTCCGCAAAGCTTGCGTGATCAACAGGATCTCTTCATCTTTGTGTTTTTTAAAAGCTTCCGTGAATTGGGCCTCGCTTGCACCCACGGTTGTTATTTTATTCTTTTTATCGCGCATCAGCGCAATGAATTTCTCTTTTTCTTCCCGCCAATTCGGCATATCCCATGTTTGTGGATATTCTTCACCGTTCATAATGATCGGCATATCAATAATGGTCAAACCAAGTTCTTTAATGCGTTCGGGTTCGAGCTGACAAGTACTGTCAATGATGATCTTCATTGTCATTCCTCCTGCTTTGCATAAAGTATAAATAAAATATCAATTTAATACTATGATTTTCATACCAAACGAAAAACGCAATTCATCCTGTTGTGGAAAAATTTAAATGTCTTCTACGTTTTGCAGATCCGAATATAATCCTGATTTTATAGCTTCCGAATTTTGTTTGCAGGCTGCTAAAGATCTCAAAATATAATGTTTTGCTATATGAAGTTTTCTATCGTCTTTTTCTGTTTCATCTATCAATAAATAACCTGTAATTAAGTAACTATACATTTCTACCAGATCTTTAGATGCAATATCTTTAAAATCCTTATCGTTCTTTTCCTGCACAAAATCTAAACTCTCTTTAAAGATGTTCCGAATTTCTTTTAGATGCATAGTCAGGTCTGTTAATTGGCCTTTATAGTTTTTACTCTCATATTCATCAAATTTATCTGCGTAAAGGTCATTTATTACTCCACCAATAGCTGCAACTACCTGTAATTGGGAAGTACCTTCATATATATTGGTAATACGTGCATCTCTTGCTAGGCGTTCGACATTGAACTCTTTCATATAACCTGTTCCGCCATGGATCTGTAAGGAATCATAGGTTATTTTATTAGCAGATTCGGTAAGAATAAGTTTACACATAGGAGTTAGCATGGCTGCGATCCTACTATATTTTTTCTGTAATCCCATTTCTTCCTTAGCAACTTTTCCCTCTGCCTTAAGATGTTCAATACGCTCTATAAGTTTATCGCGCATATCAACAAATCGTGAAGTAGCATATAAAAAAGAACGGTTTGTCTCTAAGGTGGTTCGCATATCCATTAACAAATTATTTACTACCGGAATTTCTATGATCGCTTTCCCAAATTGTTCGCGTGCTTTTGCATAAGATAAAGCTTCTTCATATGCCGCTTGTGATATACCCATTGCCTGAGCGGAAACACCCAAACGGGCGCCATTCATTAAATCCATGACATATTTGATCAAACCGAGTTTGCGCTTCCCAATCAACTGGCAGGGAGTATCATTAAATTGCAGTTCACATGTGGGTGAACCGTGAATTCCCAATTTATTTTCGATCCTTCTAATAACAACAGTATCATCGCCATAACAAACAAACATGCTAAGACCGCGCCCATCTAATGTACCGGGTTCGGATCTTGCCAGAACCAACAGGATATCACCACTGCCGTTTGTAATAAAACGTTTTACACCATTTAATTTCCAGTTCCCATCCTCATCCTGATATGCCTTTAAATTTACAGCCTGCAAGTCTGATCCGGCATCCGGTTCTGTAAGTACCATAGCTCCTGTAGCGCTCCCGTTTGAGAACTGTGGCAAGAATTCTTCTCTTTGTTCATCATTGCCAAATTTGTTAATCGTTTCACCGATATCCTGCAAGCCATATATATTCATCAGAGAAGCGTCTGCCCGGGATACCATTTCGATAGACATGGTATATATGGTCATGGGCATATTAAGTCCGCCATATTTTCTAGGCAAAGTAAAACCCATCAGGTCGGCCTGATTTAAACACTTCAAAGCTTCCTGTGTACCTTTAGCATAAGTAACGACACCCTCTTCAAAATGAGCACCTTCTTCATCAACTTCTGCCGCCAAAGGAGCAATAATATCTCCGGCTATTTCTCCGGCTATTTCCATCACTTTTCTATAATTTTCTTTAGCTTCATTATAATCTTTAGGAGCATAGTCAAACTTACCTGCGTCTTTATAATCATCTTCTGTAAGCTCGGTTATATATTCCAGGTCCACGTTCTCAAATTGAAAAACCAGATCTTTATTATCTTTGAAAAAATTCGGCATAATATCCTCTTACTTCAATTTATTTTTATAAGCTTCAATAAAGGCAGGTATAATTCCCATTGCATCGCCTAATATTTTATAATGACAAACTCCAAATATCGGAGCATCGGGATCAATATTAATAGCAATGATCTTATTGGATTCATCCATACCGGCTCTATGCTGAATAGCACCGGAAATACCTGCGGCAATATAAAGTTTAGGACGTACTGTAACACCGGTTTGTCCTATCTGACGTTCGTGCTCAATAAACCCGGCATCTACGGCCGCTCTGCTTCCTGCAAGCTCGCCACCTATCAGATCAGCCAATTCTTTTAGCAATTTAAAATTCTCTTTTGAGCCTATACCATAACCACCGGCAACAACTATTGGTGCAGCTTTAAGATTAACTTTACTTTCTTCCTGATGCCGCTCAATAATTTCAATAAGCTTATCGATCTCTTCTGCATGATAGGGTACTTTGGTAATTTTTCCATCAACAGGTTTATCCAGAGTAGACATTTCCATTACACCCTCACGTACAGTAGCCATCTGCACAGGATTATCCGGTGTAATAATTGTAGCTATAATATTACCGCCAAATGCCGGACGTATTTGCAACAGCAATTTCGGATATTCTTTTTTCATATATGTCACATCAGAAATTTGAAGATCCGTACAATCCGCAGTTAATCCGCTCAATGTATTGGATGCAACTCGTGGGGCAATATCCCTGCCAACAAAAGTAGCTCCAAAAAGTATAATGCGCGGCTGATGTTTTTTTACCAATTCACTTAAAATTCTGCTGTATGGCATGGTTTTGTATTGTTTCAGATCAGCATGTTCAATTACAATAGCTTCCTCAGCTCCATAATTGAATGTTTGCTTAGCTAATTTTTCCAGATCATCACCAATAATAACAGATTTTAAAGTTCCGTCTAATTTTTCCGCCAGTTTTCTTCCTTTAGACAGAAGCTCAAGACTAACGTCAGCTATATTGTTATTCTTTTTTTCAATATAAACCCAAACTTCATGAGATAATTTATCCATAATAGTCCTTACCCGAAAATATGATCATTCATTAGTTTATCGATTAATTGTCCTAAACCATTTTTTGTAGGCTCAATGTTTTCATGGTCCCCGGCAGAGAGAACAACAGATTCAATATTATGAACTTTTGTTGGCGAACCGGGAAGACCGCATCTTTCAAGATCCACATCCAGATCCTCGGTTGTAAGTTGCGGCGGAACATAATTTTTATAAGCCATTGCACGTTTTGCACCAAAAGGACGCGGAACTGATGCCTCTTTGATCACTGTTAAAAGAATAGGTAATTTAGATACCAGAATTTCATGACCACCATCAATTAATCTTTGAACTTTGATATTTCCATTATTCAATTCAAGTATCTTTTCCGTATAGGTTATTTGCGGTAATCCAAGTTTTTCAGCTGTTTGCGGTCCAACTTGAGCAGTATCGCCATCAATGGCTTGCCTTCCGGCAAAAATGATATCAAAGTTGTCAATTTTCTCAATAACTTTATTTAATACATAAGATGTAGCAAGAGTATCAGCTGCGGCGAATTTGCGGTCCGTGACCAGAACAACATTGTCAGCCCCCATATAAAGGCACTCTTTTAAAAGCTCTGCAGCTTTAGGAGGTCCCATTGTAACAGCTGTTACTTTGCCTCCATATTGATCTTTTACCTGAAGTGCAAGTTCCAGAGCAACTTTGTCTTCCGGATTAAAAATAGCCGGTAATTTTGCTCTGTTAACCGTTCCATCCGGCTTCATTACATCACCGGAAATATTTGCAGTATCAGGAACTTGTTTGACTAAAACAATAGAATTGTAACCCATAATTTCCCTTCTGTGCTTTTTTTTATTTTATAAATACTACTTATAAAATAATCCCGCCCAATTTATTATAATGAGGTTATTTTTACAAGTGTTAAATCTTTAGTACTACTAAAACAGATTAATAAATTAAACGTCGAAATATTCAATAATGAATAAAAAAGTTGCTGCTTATTCAATCCCTCCAGTCTTCGTTGAAACTTTGACCGGCAGGCGATAAGCTTGGGGTTGTTATTTATTAATGATTCCAATAACCCGGCATTTCATACCGGGCATTCGTGTTAATTCAACTCCTCCAGTCTTCGTTGAAACTTCGACCGGCAGGCGACCAAGCTCGGGGTAAATATTCTTTGCATCACGAGTCACGCGTCACGAGTTACGAGTTACGATCTTCAAGTTCCAATTACATATCCCATTTCGTAGAAATCAGGTCCCATGTGGGGTATGAGAGAAAAATTAGTATAATTTATATCAACTTGAAGATCCCAGTTTAATTCTTCTGCTGCTTTTTCAAGCAATTCCTTCATGTGTAAACATTCTTTATCATGGTCAAATGTATAGGCCATGGTAACAGTAAGAACTTTACCTTCTCTCTCTTTCATCTGCTCTTTAATGGCAGAAAGAAAGCGAATATTTGCCTGCTTAAAATTCCTTACTTTCCCTGTGGATTTTAGCACACCTGATTGAGGTGTTGAAGAAAGCAAAGGATAAAGTCCCATCGCTGTTGCCAAAGCTGCTTTAGCCAATCCTATACGTCCGCTGCGATGGAGGTAGAAAAGATCATATAAAACGCCAACAACATAGGCATTGGCACGGTTTTTCACTAATAGATCATAACATTCATCACGGGTCATTTTTTTCTTCTTTAATTCGCGTAGCAAGGCCAGGCCTTGAGCTCCAACTCCAGAAGCCAGTATCTCGGTATCAAAAGCTTTTACATTAAATTCAGGATGCTCTTTTAAAACCTTATTTAGTGTGTTGCCGGTAGCTTTCGTGTTGTTTATCGATTGCGTGATCAACAGGATTTCTTCACCTTTACATGATTCAAAAGCAGTAATGAATGCTTTTTCAGTAATACCCGATGTAGATCCTTTACTGTTTTTATCACGTATCGATTCAATATACTTTTCTTTTTCTTCCCGGATATTCGGCATATCCCAATGATGTTCGTACTCTTCCCCATTGAGGTACAAAGGGTAGTCAATCAAGATCAGGTCCAGATCTTTTATTAGTTGGGGTTCAAGTTGACAAGTACTGTCAATAATGATTTTCATTTTATTCTCCTGTGTGTTGGATAAGTATAAACAATAATTAGAACAAAAGCCATTGTTTTGAATTGAACAGCTTGACGTGTATAGTATAAATGCTAACTTTTATATTGTTTATAAATCATTAATCCTTTATTTTTCACAAACTAAAAACAGACCGATAGATCCCATAGGAGATTGTATGAAAAGATTATCCCTTTTTATTTTCATCTTATTGTTGCTCATTGGATGCAGCGTAAACCCGGTACCGCAATTGGATATCATTCCGGTGCAATTCGTATTCAGTGGTGATGTTACCGGCATTGCAGTACAAGATCTTTTTTATGCTGACGATTACAGTAGTTTATCTTTCAGATCTCATCCTCATCTTGAGGTCAGTATTACGGATAACAAAAATGAATTAACTATTCAAGCTGATAGGGAATTCTCAGGATATACGACTCTTACATTTATGTTTAATAACAATAAGTATGAACTTCCTGTTCAGGTTATTGAACGTAAATATATTACCTTCACCTATATACCGGATTGGGAAGTTGAAAAAGTATGCGTATTCGGTAATTTTAACTTTTGGTTGAGAGATCGATTGTGGATGACAAAAGATAATGATGGAAATTTTTCGATCACAATTCCGTTCGAACCCGGACAATACGAATATCTTTTTGCTGTTGATGGTAAAGAGATCCTGGATCCCTCAAATCCCAATTCGGTTCCGAATGGCCTGGGTGGTTTCAATTCACCTTTGAGAGTTTTACCCGACTTTAGCGGTATCCGTCCTTTTCTGACACCTGAAAGCTTCAAAGAGGAAAATGACCTTTGTCTGAAATTTCATGTTCTGAAAAACGATTATATAGGTGATATATCCCATTATGACATGGTTGCTATGATCGATAATCATCGTATCTCCGCTTCAAGAATAAAAGTTTCAGATGGTGTGGTTTCATTGCGTGTTTCAAAAAAAATGGCTCAAACCTCTCGTCGTATTCGTTTTGCATGGACCAGTGATATAACGACCTCAAATTTGACAGAGATTATTCTTGAAAATGGTTTACCGGCCGGTAACGAAGGTGATTTCAAATGGCAGGACGCAATAATGTATTCACTTATGGTGGATCGTTTTTATAATGGAAATCCGGGGAACGATGATCCAATTCTACATGCTAAACTGGCAGACAGGGTAAATTTCCATGGCGGTGACCTTCAGGGCTTGATCTATAAGCTGGATGAAGGGTATTTTAATGATCTGGGCGTTAACACTCTTTGGATACTGCCCTTTGTTAAAAACACCCCCAACCCATTCCATGAAACACCCCCTCCTCATAGAATGTTCACCGGTTATCATGGATACTGGCCGGTTTCAGGGAGAGATGTAGATCCTCATTATGGAACTTTAGATGATGTTCACACTATGGTAACAGTTGCTCATAAACGCGATCTTCATTTACTAATGGACTATGTATCAAATCATGTCCATGAAGAACACCCTTATTACCAAAATCATCCTGAGTGGTTTGGACAGTATGTGCTGCCGGACGGCAGAAAGAACCTGCGGCTTTTTGATGAATATCGTTTGACCACTTGGTTTGAATCCTACTTGCCTAGTTTTGATTATCCCAATGCGCCTGAAGCAGTGGATACCATGGTCGCGGATGCAATTTGGTGGATAAAGAATTATAATATTGACGGTTTCCGCCATGATGCCGTTAAGCATGTCCCTAATGTTTTTTGGCGTTCCCTGACAAGAGAGATTCGAAAAGAATTTCCCGATAAAGATATTTTTCAGATCGGGGAGACTTTTGGTGATCATTCTCTGATCCATTCCTATGTAAACAATGGACAATTATCGGCTCAGTTTAATTTTAATCTTTACTGGCCCGCCCGCTACGCTTTTGCAATGGAAGATGCCAGTTTTTCAAGTTTGGCGACCGAAATGGAACGGATTGTTGACATTTACGGTCAAAATCATCTTATGGCTAATTTAATGGATAGTCATGACCAACCCCGTTACCCGGCATATCTTGAACATGATCTTGATTGGGGAGATGACGCCCAGGAAATAGGCTGGCAAAAAAATATTCAGATCGATGACCTGACTACATATGATAAAATAGAGATGTACATGACCTATCTCATGACCATTCCGGGCCCCCCTGTGATCTATTATGGAAATGAGGTCGGTGTAACCGGAGGTGCAGATCCCGATAATCGTCGCAAAATGGACTGGACCTGGAATTCGCGCCAGAAAGAGCTGAAAAAATATATTTCAGTTATGACGGCATTGCGTTCTAAACATCCGGCTCTACGCTATGGAGATTACAGTACAATAAGAGCAGATAAACAAGTTTATGCCTATTTAAGGTCAGATTTCAATGAACGGATCCTTGTAGTTATCTTTCGCAAAAACTTGAGTGAAGAGATCCATATTACATTGCCGGAAGAACTCAATGTTGGTAGTTTGGAATGTCTGAATGACTCACCTGAAATACAAAAAGACAACTTGAATGGAAACACGTTCAATATTCAGGTAAAACCCTATTCAGGTTATGTGTTTAAAATTATAAACTAAATTTGAAATTATTTAAAAGATAATTAAAAAAGGGAGCGGTTGTCATTGCCCCCTTTTAATATCTGTCTATAAATTATTAAATGTTCAAAGTGGTAATTCGACGATAAAACAACTACCCTTGTCTTTTTCACTTTCCACTGATATTTCACCTCTATGCCGTTCGATAAACTCCTTGCTAAGTATTAAACCAAGCCCGGTACCTCTTTCCCCTTCCGTTCCGGGTAAACTGACGGTTTCGTCAATGTGAAATAGTTTTTGTATTGTGTCTGTTCCCATTCCCACGCCTTCATCTTTGATCTTTAGTTTGAGTGTCCCGCTTTTTTCTTCCGCCTTGATAAATATTTTTCCACCGGGATGTGAATACTTGATTGCATTTGAGAGCAGATTCTGCAAGATGGTATGCAACATATTTTCATCAACCAATACCACAATAGTTGACACATCACTGATGATCTCTATTTGTTTTCTTTTTGCCGCCGGAGCCATTAGATCAACTGCATTTTTTATGGGAATCCTTATATCCAACGCTTTAGGAGTGAACGTTATTTTGCCGGTTTGGGATTGGGACCATTCCAATAAGTTTTCCAGTAATTTATATGTCTGTGTGGAAACTTGGTGTAAATGTCCGGAGAATTCTTTGATCTTCTCAAAATCTTTCTTCTCACTATAGCGTTCAAGTAGACTGGAAAAGCCCAATATGGTATTAAAGGGACTTTTAAGATCGTGAGCGATGATTGAAGTGAATTTATCCTTTGTTGCATTAAGTTCCTGTAATTGCTTCTGATTCTTCTGTAATGTCTCGTTCGCCTGACGATTTGAGAAAAATAATTTTATAAAAAAGAAACTGAACACAATGGTCATAGCTAATATGATCAGCAACAGGTTCTTAACCGCTATTTCACGTTCTAAGTTTATTGTATTGATCTGCTTTTCGCGCTCAAGCTCCCGTATTTTGGTTTCTCTTATCTCAAGATCATACAAAGCTTCCAATTGAGTCAATTCGCGCGTGACTTTGGATTGATGGATTGAATCAACGATCGCAAACTGCGTAGTCCTGTAAGTATAAGCTTTTTCAAATTCACCGATCTCGGCATAGATCTCAGCAAGCTTTTTATTCATGCTCATGATACTATTCTTCTGAGTGTTTTGAGTAGCATACTTTAATCCCACATTCAAACTGTCGATCGCTGCTCTATAATTCTTTTGATCTATTAATATTTCCCCATATAGATCATATACTCCCGGAAAACCTAAAACATCGTTGATCTTTTTTTTGATCTTCCTGGATTTCTCCAGATTTTTTAGAGCCTCCTCATAATTTCCAAAGCTATGTTCGATCCTTGCCAAATATTTTAGTGTATTAGACATACCGATTTCAGAGTTTATACTGGAATATATTTTCTGAGCTTGCAAATTATATTGTCGGGCATAATCGGCATTACCCAGCTCAAGATATGTTAATCCCAGTTCGTTAAGACAAATAGCTTCACCGTTTAAAGAACTAACACTCTCCGGTAACATACGATATTGTTCCAAGCTTTCGATATATTCTTTTTGTGCTTCTTTGTATAAACTCATTGTCGTGTAGATTCGTCCAATGGAGTACGAGACCCAGGCAACTCCTTCATGAAATCCGGCGATTTTATAGTGTTCTTTAGATTTATAAATAAATTCTATTGCCCGCTGATAGATTCCGTTCATTCTAAAAATATTTGACAATTGTGAATAGATTATTGCCATTGTTCTATGATTTTCAGCTTTTCTTGCATAAACAAGGGCTTCATTATAGTAAACGATAGCTTGGCTTTGATCACCGGTTACACCAAGATAATTTGAACCGATCACACAAAGTACTTTTGCCAATTGTTCGTAATTATTTTCTTTTCTGTATAGCTTCATCGAACGATCCAGATAGGTCAATGCCGTATCGGCTTTATCGTTAAAATAATGAGTTAAGCCAAGGTAATACATGGCCTTTGCCTGCAAGTCTATATCCCCTAATTCCAATGCTCCCATATAGGCTTTTCTGGCTTGAAAATCAGCTTTTTCGAAGTCGGATTTTTTCATTTCAAAAGCTATTTCCAAACGAGCTTCAATACCGGGAAGTCCATGGTAATTCTCTATAGCTCTATAAAGACTGTCGATATGAGGATCTCCCCATAAAATTGACAATGCCAGGACCGCTAAAATCAATGTGAATTTAAAGCGTTTCATATTAAAGGTATATGTATAAGTCAGAGTTTCCTTTTTGTTCATAATGAACCTCTTTATTACCCGAAAAGAATGAATTTATTTCATATAAAATATATAACAAATTACCAAAAATACGGAAGTATTTATTTTTGGGTATTAAACGGAAATATTGATCACTACTCGATGATCATCAAAGCATGCTTATGATTTATGATCTCCAGGCGCTTCCCTGCCTTACAAATGGTTTCGCCATCGGCATGAACAGCCAGTGTTCCTGAAAGTGCTTCCACTGTGATCTTTTCAGTTCTTCCGGTTATTGTATCTCCTCGTTCCCCTTGAGTACCTTTTGTATAAGCAATCATAGCAGAAAGTAATTCTCTTCTCTTGCCTTGTTTTGTCATGCATATATCAAAAAGACCGTCATTCATTTTTCCTTTGGGGGCCATAAAGAACGATCCACCCAGTCGGCGACCATTCATTACAGAAACAAGTGCAGGTGAGATACTGACGGTTTTCTTTCCATAATAAATATCAAGATCCGGTGCGGCAGGATATTTGATCAGAGTTTTGATCGCGCCTAAAGCATAAGCTGCAGATCCGTGGACATTATTCATCTTTGCAGCTTCCAAGCCAACAAGAGTATCAAAACCAATACCCAAACCATTTCCAAAATAGCGTCCATCGGGATAATCGCCGCCCTTTACTTCTCCTACATCCATGGGAACAGGTTTCCCGTTTTTAATTCGCAGTAGATCTTCACTTAAACCAACAGGAATATTAGCACTAAAAGCAAAATCATTTCCACGACCGATCGCTAAAACGCCAAAAGCCGGTATTCTGTCTTTTATTTTTTCTGAGGCATGCATAAGTCCATTAATGATCTCATTGATGGTACCGTCCCCTCCGGCGGCAACAATGATAACATCTTCCATTTGGGCATAAGATTCTGCGAGCTTAATTGCGTGACCGGGATGTTCGGTTAATACGATCTCATATTCCAGCTTATGCTGAAAAAAGAAAGCCTCGATCTCTGGTATGCGTTTTTCCGCATGACCTTTTCCGGCGATAGGGTTTAATATTACGATGTAGCGTTTCATTTTCCCTCCTGAAACTTGGATTATCGATGCAATATTATTCTGATATTTTCTTTCATAAAAATATAGTGATGAAAAGTATATGAATGCAATGTTTAATGTGGTATAGGGTATAGGGTATAGGGAAAGTTATAATTATGAATTATGAGTAGAAGAAAATATTTACTCTTTACTCCTTTTTCTCTACTCTTTACTTTTAATCAAGTTTTCGGAACTAATTTTATTTTATGCGTTAGAG
>JAYEJI010000182.1:0-25540 GCA_034660515.1 Fidelibacterota bacterium | reverse complement strand
CGTATTGTATGTTTACATACCAGGGGTTCCTCGATCTTGACAGGCTTCTCCGCCGTCTATGGCCATAGGCGGCGGACTCTTTTTAATATAAATAAAAAATGTTACCGGTTGGTAACATACAAGGGGTTGAATAAGTTTAATTAGAATATCTAAAAGGCTGAAGCTATGAGTTCTCAACTTTCAACATGACCGCCAGATTAATTCCATTCATCCAATCCACAATATCCATCTTCCGTCTTCCGGGAGACTGAAGTTCCTGCGGCAGGAAATAGCCGTCTTTACAATGAACAGCAAATTGTTTTTTGGAGATCAAGGTGATCGTTCCGGGAGTTGTATCTTCTACAGCTTCCCATTTAGCTTTACTGATTTTCACGCGTTGGCCGTTTAAATAGAAAAATGCACCTGGCCAAGGCGTAAAAGCACGAACCGCACGACAAAGTTCTTCTCCGGTTCTACTGAAATCCAGTTTTCCCGTATCGGAATGGACCTTGGGAGCCGGTGTTGCAATGCTATCGTCTTGCTTAATATAATCCACCCTGTCATTTTCGAGCATATCCAATGCCTTGATCAGGGCATCGGCAGACAGTTGCTGCATAACATTGTATAAATTACCTGTGGTGTCTTCTTCCAGAATGGGAATACGCTCTTGTAGGATCATACGACCCGTATCGATTTTTTTATCGATCTGAAAAACGGTCACTCCGGTTTCTTTTTCACCATGATAGATCGCCCAATGAATGGGCGCAGCACCGCGATATTTTGGCAATAAGGATGCATGTGCGTTAACAGCACCATACTTCGGTAATTGATAGATCTCAGGAGGTAAAATACGAAAGGCAACCACAACAAGAATATCGGGATCAAAAGCATGAAGCGTTTTTAAGAATACGGGGTCTTTTAAATTTATGGGTTGAATCACAGGGAGATCAAGTTCCAATGCGCGGATCTTAACTTCAGACATCGCCATACTTTGCCCACGCCCCTTGGGTTTATCGGGTGTGGTCACAACGGCCAGTACATCATGATGAGACGCTACGAGAGCATCGAGTGCAGGAACCGCAAATTCGGGAGTACCCATGAATATGATCTTCAATGTTTTCCCTTATTTTTCGAATGTATTAAGATCAAAGAATAAAGTATAAAGATTAAGGTTAAGATACAAGAAACAAGAAACAAGATTCAAGTAATTAATTGACAATTGACAATTGACAAAGGACAATTGACAATTACCTAAACGGTAAACAGTGAACAGTTGTAAACAGTATTATAGTGATCAGTATGTTTATAATAACGTGATGTAGGGAACAGGCATGCCTGTTCCATGATAGCAGATTACCTGTGGCTATCAGCCAACGCTTTTAATTTCTTCTTATTCAGAGTTCGTCGGATAGGTGATATACGATCGACAAAAAAAATCCCGCTCAAGTGATCGAATTCATGCTGGAAAACGCGGGCTGCAAGATCCGTAAAGATCTCTTCATGTTCTTTGCCTCTATCATCGAGATATTTTATTTTGATGGTCAGCGGACGGATAACCACTTCCCTAATACCGGGAACGGAAAGACAGCCTTCTTCATAATCCCATAGTTCTTCTGAAAATTCAAGAATTTCAGGATTAATAAAGATCGAATCACCGCGACCGTCTTCAAAGGCATTCATCCCAATTACAAAAAATCGTTTTCTTAAGCCTACTTGATTAGCTGAGAGGCCAATACCGTCATCATCATACATTGTTTCGATCATATCCATGATATAAGGCAAAACTTCCTTAAACGAATCTAATTCTGGAACTTTTTCCCTCAAAATAGGATCACCGTATGTGCGGATGGGCAGGATCATGGAATAACCTAAAAAGAAGCCCGCTCATGAAGAACGGGCTTAGAATTGTCTTATTTCTTTTCTTCTTCTTTTTTCTCGTCAACCAGCTTGGAAGCAATGGCATTCTTGCGAACTTCCATTTGCATTTCTTTGCCAAGTTTCAGTACAACTGAATCGCCTTTTACTTTAACAACTTCAGCGATAATACCACCGATAGTGACAACTTTATCTTTCGGTGACAATTCTTCAAGCATTTTCTTTGTTTCTTTCTGACGTTTGCGCTGAGGCATGATCATCAGGAACCAAAGAACGACAATGATAAGAATAAAAGGTAGAAAGCTCATGATACCGCGTCCGGCGGTAGCACCTTCAGCAGCTCCGTTCGCTGCTTGTAACATGATAGATAACATAATTTCTCCTAGATTTTGAAATAACGTAGTAGGATAAAGAAATAATGCGAAATAATCAAGGAATAAGAAGAGGGTTTAAAAGTTTAAAAGAAGTTTAATGTTTAAGGGTTTAGGGTTTAGGGTTTCGGGTTTAGGGTTTAGGGTAGAGACGCGATTCTTGACCTTCCGAAGCCTTGGCGTAGGAGGTAATCGCGTCTCTACATTAAAATTGTTTTAATAAACACCTCCGATTTCTACAAAATATTCACCACAATTTCTCATCAATATTTTTTATGTGAAAAAAAGTATATTATTCTCTTGTAAAAGGAAAGTATATTAATTATAATCCTCGTGAATGGGGTTATTTCCAAAAAAAGGGAGTACTATGCAGTCGGAGGAAATCTACAAAAAATACCCGAAGAATGAAGCACCGAACATGATCGCCATGCTTCAGGATATACAGGGTGTTTATGGTTATTTACCGGAAAATGACATTATCCGGGTTGCCAAGCATCTGGGAGTTCCCACCAGTCGCGTATATGGAGTTGCAACCTTTTACAATCAATTTCGACTAACGCCTCTGGGTAAACATGTGATCCGTGTCTGTCGCGGAACCGCATGTCACGTAAAAGGCTCATTGGATATTTTGAATATTCTTGAGACTGAATTGGGTATCTCTGCCGGTGAAACTTCAAAAGATTTGCAATTTACCATTGAAACCGTTGCTTGTATTGGTGCTTGCAGTATTGCCCCTGTCATTGTGATTGATGAGAAATACTACGGTGGTTTAACCAGTAAATCAGTATACAAGCTGATCAAAGAATACAAAAACAAAGACTAGGTAGGTAGATAATGAATACATATAAAGACATATTATCCAAAAAAGTCCCTGCCGAAAAATTCGTTGAAGTGATCGCTGGACAGTATGATGCGAGCAAAGAAGGTATTACTCCTGAACAGATCGCAGAAATGAAATTAAATATCTCCCTTGAAAAAGCAGATAAACCTGTCGTTCTTGTAGGCATGGGCACCTGTGGATTGGCCAACGGTGCACAGGCTGTTTACGACATGTTCGTTCAAGAGTTAAAAAAATATGATATCGATGCACTGTTAACTCAGGTGGGTTGCGTAGGATATTGTGCGGAAGAAATAATCGTAGATGTTAAGGTCCCCGGCTTTCCCCGCATTTCTTACAAACGCGTAACTCCGGAAAATGTTAATACGATCATTGAACGTACTATTGTAAATAAAGAACCGGTCATCCAGAAAGCTCTCGGAAAATATCAGGATGCCGATCCTTCGATCTGGCCGGAAATTCCCTTACTGAAAGACATCCCTTTCTTTAAGATCCAGGAAAAGGTCGTTTTGAACAATTGTGGTGTCATTGATCCGGAAAACATTGATCAATATCTCGCTCGAGACGGTTATCAGGCTCTATCGGCAGTCCTGAAAGACAAATCTCCCCTTGATGTGATCGAAGATACAAAGAAAGCCGGCCTGCGTGGACGCGGGGGCGGTGGATTCCTGACAGGTAAAAAGTGGGAATTTGCTTATCATACGGAAAATGACCAAAAATACCTGATCTGTAATGCTGATGAAGGCGATCCCGGTGCATTTATGGACCGTGCTGTTCTTGAAGGCGATCCGCACAGGGTAGTTGAAGGTATGGCCATCGCCGCTTATGCTATCGGAGCCAGCAAAGGTTATATTTATTGCCGCGCTGAATATCCTCTTGCGATCTCTCGTCTTGAAAAAACCATTGCCGATGCTATGGAATATGGTCTGCTTGGCAAAAATATCCTGAACAGCGGATTTACATTTGAATTAAAGATCAAAAAAGGTGCGGGCGCATTTGTCTGTGGTGAAGAAACTGCTCTGATCCACAGTATCGAAGGCCGTCGCGGTATGCCGCGTCCCCGTCCTCCTTTTCCTGCTGTTTCAGGTCTTTTCGGTAAACCAACGATCATCAATAATGTGGAAACTCTTGCCAATGTGCCGGTCATCTTCAGCAAAGGCGCCGATTGGTATGCTTCTGTAGGTACCGATTCATCAAAGGGTACTAAGATCTTTGCTCTTTCGGGTAAAGTTGTGAATACCGGTTTGGTTGAAGTTCCAATGGGAACCACCATTCGTCAGGTTATTTTTGATTGTGGCGGCGGTATTGCGGATGGCAAGAATTTTAAAGCTGTTCAGATCGGCGGACCTTCCGGTGGTGCTCTCCCGGAGCAATTCCTTGATACGAAGATCGACTACGAAAACCTTAAAGAGATCGGTGCCATGATGGGATCCGGTGGTTTGGTGGTTATGGATGAATCGACCTGCATGGTGGACCTGGCTAAATATTTTATGCAGTTCATCACTTCAGAATCCTGTGGTAAATGTATTCCATGCCGGGAAGGAACTAAGCGACTTCTTGAAATCCTGGAACGGATCACAAAAAGCTATCGTGAAGAAGAAACTGAAATTGATTCACTCATGCGTTTTCAAGGTATGCTCTATCTTGAACGACTTGCTGATGTTATTAAAGATACATCACTTTGCGGACTTGGGCAAACAGCTGCTAATCCTGTTATCAGTACACTGCGTTATTTCCGCGACGAGTATGAAGCTCACTTATATGATCGTACTTGTCCCTCCAAAGCTTGTCGTCAGATGCTAACCTATACGATCAACGAAGAAAAATGTATCGGTTGTACGCTTTGTGCCACTCGCTGTCCTGTAAATTGTATCAGCGGTGCACGTAAAGAAGTCCATTTTATTGACCAGAAAACATGTACGCATTGTGGCCAGTGTGAGCTCAACTGTCATTTTGACGCGATCATCGCTGAATAATATAGGAAAGAGGATAACATGAATATAAAAATAAATAACAACGCATATTGGGCTAACCCCGGCGAGACCATCCTTCAGGTGGCACATCGCGAAGGTATTAAGATCCCAACCCTGTGTTATATGGCCGATCTTACCCCTACCGGTTCTTGCCGTATTTGTGTGGTAGAGATCAGCAACGGACAATTGGTCCCATCTTGTGCTTATCCGGTATCTGAAGGAATGGAAGTTCAGACTAATTCCAAAAAAGTCCGTCGCTCTCGTAAATCAATTATTGAACTACTGATCGCAAATCATCCGCAAGATTGTTTGGTCTGTGTCCGTAACGGTTGTTGTGATCTTCAGGATCTTGCAGCTGAATACGGTGTGCGTTCTTATCGCTATGTCGGTGAAAAAAGAAGCGGTAAACTTGATCTTGCAAGTCCGGCTGTTGAACGCGATCCTGAAAAATGTATTCTTTGCGGACGTTGTGTCCGTATGTGTCATGAAGTTCAAAATGTAGGCGCTATTGACTTTGTCGATCGTGGTTTTTACTCAAATGTAGCTCCTGCCATGAATCGTTCATTAAATACCACCGCTTGTGTTTACTGCGGTCAGTGTATTACCGCTTGTCCGGTTGGTGCGCTTCGCGAAAAAAGCTATCTTAAAAAAGCATGGGAAGCCATCAATGATCCTGATATTCATGTGATCGCTCAGGTCGCTCCGGCCGTTCGTGTTGCCATCGGTGAAGAATTCGGAATGCCTGCGGGTACCATTTCAACCGGCAAGATCCCGGCTGCTTTAAGACGAATTGGTGTTGACGAAGTATTTGATACCAACTTTGCCGCAGACCTGACCATCATAGAAGAAGCCAACGAACTGATCGACCGCATCAAGAATGGCGGTAAACTTCCTTTATTTACTTCCTGTTCTCCCGGATGGATAAAATATGTTGAACATTTCTATCCGGAAGTTTTTGAAAATATCTCAAGCTGTAAATCACCTCAGGGAATGCAGGGTGCAATGATCAAATCATACTATGCGCAAAAATCACAGATCGATCCCGATAAGATCTTCGTTCTCTCGATCATGCCTTGCACTGCCAAGAAATTTGAAGCCGGCCGTCCTGAATTGTCAGTGACACACAAAGCTCCGGATGTTGATGTTGTTCTTTCAACTCGTGAATTTGCCCGTATGATGCGTATAGCAGGTATCGACTTCACTCGTATGCCGGATGAAGGCTTTGATGATCCTCTGGGTGAATCAACCGGTGCTGGCGTTCTTTTCGGTGCATCCGGTGGTGTGATGGAAGCAGCATTGCGTACTGCTCACTTTTTGATCACCGGTAAAGATATGGACCACATCGACTTTACTTCCGTTCGCGGACTTGAAGGCGTAAAAGAATCAAGTATCAAGATCGGTAACGCAACCTTAAAGGTCGCTGCTGTCAGCGGATTACATAATATTGATCATTTTCTCGAAGACGTAAAGAACGGTAAATCCGATTATCACTTCATCGAGGTCATGGCATGTCCGGGTGGATGTATCAATGGCGGTGGTCAACCTCTGCCGGCATCACCGGAAAAGATAAAGAAACGTATGGAAGCCATTTATGAGATCGACCGCTCGCTCCCAAAACGTTGTTCACATTACAACAACTCCGTGAATGCGCTTTATGAAAATTTCCTCGGGAAACCCGGTGGAGAAAAATCTCACAAACTGCTTCATACACACTATTTCAAACGTGAAGCAATATAAACCCGGAAAGATGATACAATGAATAAAAAAATCTTACTTATCGACGACGATCCTGATTTGATCGACATGTATCAACCCTATCTCCAGCAGAACGGGTATGATGTAAGAGCTGCTTACAATACAACTGAAGCAAAAGATATTTTTCCCGATTTCGATCCGGATGTGGTTTTTTGTGACCTGGTCATGGAACACTTCGACAGCGGGTTTGTACTGTGCCACTGGATGGCTCGCCAACCGGAACGAGAAAAACGATGGGTCGTGATCTTTACCTCTACCGGCCATGAGACCGGATACCGTTTCTCAACCCAGACAAAGGAAGAAAAAAGCTGGATCAACGCAGACGACTATCTGGATAAACCCATTGCTCCACGTGACCTGCTTCAATATATTGAAGAAAAGGTCCTGCCGGCTCTTGCTGAAAAAAAATAATCTTCTTTTCTATTAACCTTGAAAACCCTTGTTTCAAATCGCAAGGGGATTTTCATTTAAAGGATGAAGCGAATAAACCCGATTTCAAGTAAATCGACATATTAAACCATTGGACTTAACACCAAGAATATATACATTTAAAGTTGTCGTAAATAAGGAGAAAAATGAAGTTCAAACCGCAGATATATCGAATTCCCGATGAAGCGATGAAACCTTTTATCGATCCTGAAGAAATAGAGGAATTTTTAGCTCGTTCTAAGCCAACTCACGAACATGTACTGCAGATCATCGAGAAATCTTTAAGCAAAAAGCGTCTTTCTCTTGAAGAGACCGCTGACTTGTTAAATGCTGACGATCCAGAGTTGATCGAAGCTATTAAAGCGGGTGCCAGAACACTGAAAGAACGCATTTATGGTAACCGTATCGTTCTTTTTGCTCCTTTGTATGTCGGCAATAAATGTGTTAATAATTGTAAGTATTGCGGCTTTCGTGTTGCAAACAAAGATCAGGTCCGTACGACTCTCACAGATCAACTTATGATCCAGGAAGTTGAAGCTCTGGAAGAAAATGGTCAAAAAAGACTTATTCTTGTCTATGGTGAACATCCCGAATATGATGCTGAGTTCATTGCCCATACTGTCAAAACCGTTTATCAGGTAAAAAAGGGTAATGGTGAGATCCGCCGTGTAAACATTAATGCGGCACCTATGGATATTGAGGGTTTTAAAACCGTCAAAGAATCAGGCATCGGGACTTATCAGGTCTTTCAGGAAACCTATCATCCCGAAACCTATAAATATTATCATCCTTCCGGTCCAAAAAGTGATTTTGAATGGCGTTTGACTTCTTTAGACCGTGCGATGGAAGGCGGTATTGACGATCTTGGCATCGGAGCTTTATTTGGACTTTACAACTGGAAATATGAAGTGATGGCTTTAGTTCGCCACACAAATCATTTTGAAGCGGTATATAATATCGGGCCACATACAATTTCTTTCCCGCGCATCAAAGCTGCAGCCGGAACCGATGTTGATCCAAAATACCAAGTTTCGGATGAAGATTTTGTACGCTTGATCGCGATCCTGCGATTAGCTGTCCCCTACACCGGCATGATCCTGACTGCCAGAGAACCCGTGGCAGTTCGTCATGAGGCGCTAACCTTTGGCGTTTCTCAGATCGATGGTGGGACAAAACTTGAACTGGGTTCCTACGCTGAAGGAGAACAGGAATCCCAGAACTTGAATCGCGAGCAGTTCGAGATCAATGACTCACGCTCGCTGAATGAGATCATTAATGAACTCTTGGATCAAGGTTATCTGCCTTCATTTTGCACAGGTTGTTATCGCGTCGGACGAACCGGTGAACACTTTATGGAATTCTCCGTGCCCGGTTTTATTAAACGCTATTGTACACCTAATGCTATGTTAACCCTATCTGAATATCTAATGGATTATGCTCCTGAAGATACTTCGGCAAAGGGCTGGAAAGTCATTGAAAAAAACTTACAGGAAATGAAAGATCCGGTAACTAAAAAAGAAACAAAAATTCGTCTGGAACGTATTAAAAACGGCGAACGCGATTTGTTCTTCTAGGCAAAACCCGACCTGAAATATAATAATTAAGCGAATAAAAAATATGTACGGAATGGTTTTAAACCATTCCATACTCTTTTAAGCTACAAAATCATTCAAATCATTTTCGTCCCATAGCTTTTTTTACCTTTTTTTTATATTATAAATATCCTATATTTCACCGAAAAATTATCTTGAGGAGATACTAATATGAAACGTTCTCGCATTTTAACACCTATCCTGATCCTGGTTGCTGCATTTGCATTTTTCGGATGTCAATCACAAGAATTGACTTCTGCAAAAGTCTATATCCAGCAAAAGGATTATGCGAAAGCCGAATACAATTTTTTAACGGCATTGGATATCGAACCGGACAATCCGGAAGTCCCTTACCTGCTTGCTATTGAGATCTATTCAAACAAAAACAGTGGACTCGCTGACTATGCTAAAGCAAAAAAATATTATGACGAAACACTAAAACGCGACAAAACTTATTTGTCGGATAATATGAAACAATTACGCGAACAGCTTTATGGTTCTTGTTTCAATTCTGCAGTCACAACCTATAATAAAGTCATTCGCAATGAATCTGTGAATCGCGATGCAGATCTTGCCGAAACATTGAAATATTTTGCTCTTGCCACTGAATTAAAACCCGCAGATCCTAAAGCTTCTATTCAGATCGCCCGCATTCACAGCGAACTTTTGAATGATAATATTACCGCTATTACCAAACTTGACAAAGCGATCAGCAAAGCACCTAAAAACGGTGATCTTAAAGCTGAAAAAGCACGTATCCTTGCAAAAGACGGTCGCGCCGACGAAGCGCTTATCATGTTCGAAGAAGCATTTAAAGCCTCACCTGAAAATATGGGCATTGGCCTGCGTTATGCACAGTTCCTTTTTGAACAAGCTCTATATGAAAAAAGTGCTGATGTTTATAATCGTCTGATCCTTGTTGAGCCGGGTAATAAAGATCTTTACTTCAATTTGGGTTTGACTTACTTACGTCTCGACGATATTGAAGCATCAAAAGACCAGTTTGAAACTGTTGTTGCTTTGGATCCTGAAGATACTCAAGCTATTGCCATGGTTGGTCAGGTTTACTTTGATCTTAAAGATTACACAACGGCAGAGATCTACTTTATGCAACTGCTCGATATTGAACCGGAAAATCCCGATTACTTAAAACGTTTGGGTGTCACTCTCACTCAACAGGGCCGTGTTGAAGAAGGTCTTGAGCTCTACAATAGAGGTAAAGAATTAGAAGGCGGAAATTAATCTAAGATTTTAAATTAATTGAATATTTAAACCCCTGAGTCAATCAGGGGTTTTTTGCTTTTTGTGCTTTGTTTTTGAAACAATTTACCCGTAGATTCGTAATATTAATATTGATTAATGAGGTGAATTATGAAAAAAATATTACTTATTCTGCTCGCGGGAGTGATTTTAACGAGTTGCTATACCACGTTTTATCCGTCTGAATATATGAATATGAGTGCTGCGGATAACATTCCTGACTCGACCCGGCAGATCATCATCAACAATTATTATGAAACCACAGAATACTACCAGGTACCGCATTACCGGCGTTATAGTTTACTCTGGGGGTCTTATTATTGGGACCCGTTCTACTATGATTATGATTATTACTATTGGCGTCCTTATTACTGGTATGGTAATTATTATTATTATAATCCTCACAACCATTACTGGTATTATTATGACCATCATTATCCCTGGCACTCCGGAAGTTGGTCCGGTGGCAGCAGCGGAGAGAACGGCAATAAAGAGCGTATTCATAAACCGGGATATAATGTTCTGATGAGCGCACCGGATGGGTCAGCACCCTTTGTTTCAGTGGGAACAGATGATAATCGTGTTACCAAACCCATTAAAAAAGTTGGAGTGGATGTCAATTCGGGTGTCCAGAATGATAATAGTTATCATCCCCAAATCCAATCGGTCGGTAAACGACCTGCAAGCAGTTCAAGTTCATCTACTACCACTATTAAAAAAATAGGGTCTTCATATAAATCTTCTTCAACTAGTAACAATACAAAGAAATCTTCATCTTCTTCCGGCAGCAAATCAAAATCATCCAGCACAAGCAGTACTTCGAGCAAAAACTCAAATAATGAATCATCTTCTTCTAAAAGTAAAAAAAGTAACTAGCGGATATCACTATGAAAAAAATATTATTAATACTTATGATCGGCATTTTTAGTTTTGCCTTTGCCCAGGACCTGGTTGATGTAATTGCACCATTACATTCCTATAATTATGATGACCTTCATTTTAATGGTACATACGGATATACCTTCCCCTTGCGCGCATCAGCCCTTCAAATGGATAGTCCTCTTGGATCGGCTATAGGTCATGCAACCGTAGCATCGGGACAGATGATCCCGGAATACACGGTCAACCCCGCAAATTTGGGTATGACAAAATACAGTTCCATTCAGGTCAATGGATTATTCAATAATTACAATGGCGTGAACAGTAATAGTCTGGGAGGGATCACCTATATTGTTTCTGTTCCGGTTTACAGCGGGAGCATGAATTATGCCGCCGGTGTTAACAAAGTGAAAGATTACAATCTTTATTTTCAAGACGATGATATTCTTCAACGCTCCAAAGGCGGATTATATAATTGGCACTTTAGCGGTGCAATTGAGATGCAGAAAGATATCTTCGTTGGTGCGGAAGTATCCCTTCTGACGGGAAGTAAGAACAATGATATCGATTTCAAAGACGTAAGCAGTTCAGTTGATGGCTTTATCGAAGACAGTGATTATTTTGGAGCTACAGCCCGTATAGGAATGACTTATCATGTCCTGCCGGTATTGAATATCGGTTTATCAATGGATCTGCCATCGGTGATCGATGTAGATTATTCCATTAGAAGCTATTATGCAAGCGGATCAGACAATGTAAATTATGACATTACTTCACCTGCCGTATATAGAGCCGGGCTGGCCTTGACCCTGAGAATATTGGATCTTTACTACAGTTATGATTATTCAAACTGGCAAAGCCTGAAATTCACAAGTAAACAAATGCTTCAAAGCGCCATAGATGAGATCAATCGTGAGATAGTTAATAATTTCTCCGTGGTTGGGTCACATCACTTTGGAATGGCTTTACATGTCCCTCTCCTGCCCTTGCATTTCTATTTTGGATATCAGTATCTACCCGAAGTATATCAGGGATTGAACGCTTTCTCATTGGCAAATATCATACCGCGTGAATTGACTGATCGTTTCAGCTCATCATTCTCATGGGGCGCAAGCTTCTTCCTTAAACAAGGGCTCAGCATTTCAGCGGCATTTGAAACCTATCATCTTTTTTATAATGGTGTAGAAGAAAAGCCAAGATCTATGAATCTTTCCATGGCTTACTTCTTCTAAAAAATATTTCCTGAAAGATGACAAAGGCTTGGGTAACCAAGCCTTTGTTGATTTTGGGCGTAAGTAATTATCAATAGCCTTGGATTTAAACCCAAGGCTATTGATATCGCTTTATAAATTATTATTATATTTTTTCGCGTCACGCGTTACGTCTTCTTGACCAAGGCTTTGATATCTTTCAGTTTGATATCCGATGCAAATGACAGAAGGATCACACCTATTAAGGCGGGGATAAGGACGTTGACCGTAAATATGAGCAATGCACCTCCCACTGCAGCCTCAGCAGGAATGCCAAAAGGCTGTAGAACATACTGAGCGGCATTTTCGCGGAATCCCATTCCTGCAAATGAGAAAGGAATAGAACCAATGCCCAAGATGAAAAAACAGGCTTTTACCTGATCGAACAACGATATTCCCCACTGCCGTAAAAGTATCCAATATTGCATAATGTAAGACACGAGCGTTATCGTGGTAAATGTAATATTTGCAAGCCCAAATCTAAAATATGGGACATGTTCCGGTACATGTTGCTTGAAGTTCGTGGTTTTCACCAGCAGTCGATATATCCAGAAAAATACAATAAAGACCAAACAAAAAATCAGCATATACCACATCTTTGGAAAAAGCAGAAAAGTACTGATTCCAAAGAAGAAAAACATCACACCCGTTGAGTAAAAAGTATCTAAAAGAAAGGTGTATATCCGAAGCTTATTATCACCCGGCAAAAGAAATATTTTACCCACTTCACCCACGGATCCCGGTAAGATCAAACGAAACGTGAATCCGGAGAAATGAGCTATAATTCCCTGTTTTAAAGTAAAAGGCGGCATAAGCAGATGAACCGAATATAAAAAACGAAATGCTTGTCCACCGACATTAATTATTCCCAATCCAACAATACTCAGTATCATCCAAGCCGGAATTGACCTGAAAAACAACCCTAGTTCTTTCAAATTAACAGAGCGGAAAAGCCACCAAAACAGAAAAACGGTGATCCCGATCTTGAGTAAATTTGATAAAAACTTTTTCATCTATTATTTATCCTTTAATGTCTTTTTATAACTGGAACCTTTCCATGTAAAGGTTCCGAAAGTGCCATATAATCCTATCCAAACAATAAATAAAGAATGAAAGATCTCCATATAAAAAAGATGTTTGAACTTATAAGGTATTTCAAATTTTTTCAATGTCGCATTCATATAAAAGAAATCGCATGCAGCCTTAATAAATATCAGACCAAGCCAATATGGTAAAACCAATAGATCAATAAATGCAAGAAAAGGTAAAAATAATGTTGCCAAATAAAAGAAAAACACAGTAAGTCCCAATGCAATGACTGAAAAGGTTGCCTTCATTACATGAGATGCCCAGCGTATTCTCTGATTGATCACTCCCTTAATATTTGTTTCAGGCACCAGATTTACAACAGAACCGGGATGAGAATTAAATACTACTTTATAACCCCGTTTCTGTGCTTCATAAATAATATCGGAATCATCTCCTGTCACAACATTATTTTTTAATGCTTTTTGATCTTGAAAAAGATCTTTTTTGTAAAGCATATTACTGCCATTTGCAGTTATTCCAAATCCATTGGCCATAGCACCGGCAATTACAACATTATGCGAAAGATTTTCAAGCGTTTGCATAGATTGCCAGGTTTGTTCGAATTTAGAATCATATTTTTCCTTGCTAAAAAGGGATATCCCGGTTGCCGCACCCAGGTTTTCATCGCACAAAGAACCATAAGTTCGCAACCAGTTCCTTTTGTGTAAAGCGTCCGCATCCGTAGCAACGACAAATTCCGTATTGCAAAATTCCATGGCATGTGTTATGGCATTTTTTTTGGGTGAGATCCCGGCAGGGCATGTTTCAATATTTAGAATTTCCAGTTGACCATATTCATGAGCAAATTTTTCAAGAATTTCTTGAGTCCGATCTTTAGAACGGTCATTGACGGCAATGACAGAGAACTTATCTTTTGGATAATCTTGTGAAAAAATTGAATTTAAGCAATTCTCAATATTGGCCTCTTCATCTTTTGCACAGACAATTACAGTTAAATCGGGAAGATCTGCATCTTCTTTTAATTTATGAGCTTTCAATTTTCTCAAACCCGTATAGAAAAAGAGTATATACAGGACATAACATCCTGCAAACGCATAAGCGATAGCTGTAATAATGTAAACGGTTAGGTGCATAAAGAATCCAGTAATTCGATTATTTGATCCAATTGGTTTAAAGGTATGTGCCGTTTGGCAATTTCTCTGCTTGTGTCGATCTTAAGATCTTTCAGATCCAGTTTATCTTGAGTACAATAACTGTAAAGACCTTCTTTTTTATAATATTCGGCCAGGTATTCTTGTTCGGTTTGACCCGGTGTTGGGACATATAAAGCAGATTTCTGCAAAGCAAGCAACTCCATGACCGTTGAGTAACCTGAACGGCAAACCATGTGCTTGGCTCTTTGCATCATTTGACCCATTTCTTTACGGTTCAGATGAGAATAAACGGTTATATTTTCAGTTTGTTTTACAATATTGTTCTCTGTCACAGGTTTACCCAGCGTTACAACCACCTTACCTTGAACATCGTTCAGTTGAGTTAAAACATTTTCTTCGAATTGAGTGCGTTGAGGTTCGGGTCCGGAGATACTGATCAGGATATCAATATCTTTTTCGGGAGGATCTTCATCCGGTACAACACTGGAAAGGCATCCGATATATCTGACCTTCGGATGTTTTGCAATACTACTGTTATGTGAAAGATCGCCTGAGAGATTAGGAGAACCTTCCGCATCCGGCACAAAGATGTAGTTGAATTTTCTAAATACAATGCGATTGAACCATTCCCCGAAGATCATAAACATGGCCAGATGTTTGGGAAGGTGAAAGCGCAGCTGATGAGTGATAAGGATCGAAGGGGTTTTCTTTGACCAAAAACCCAATCTCATTTCCGTTATGAGCAGATCCGAATTAAATTCCTTTTCCAGGGCTTTTACCTGCCGGCGTTCGTGCCGCCAAGCCCACAACATCTTTGGAAGCTGAAATACCATTTTAAAAACAAACATCCAGCCAAATTTCGGATAGGCGATCTGAATGTCTTTAACATCACGAATAATACAATCCGGGAACTCTTCCTTCAGCATGGAAAGCGCTTTCCCGTGAGATACCAAAATAATCTTGTTGCCATCATTGATCAAGCGACGGATAATGGGCATTGAACGGGTCACATGACCCAGCCCCCAATCGATGATCGCATAAATAATGGTCTTATTTTTCATTCGTTAGATCTTTACGCTTAAAGATCACGCAAGCAAGGGGCGGGATACCGACCTGGATGGATTGTTTTCTGCCATTCCATTCGATATTTTCCGTTTTCTGAAGTTTATTTCTCATTACGCCGCTGCCGTTAAATTCCTTATTGTCTGAATTGAAAATCTCTTCATAGCTTCCGGCTTCAGGTACGCCAAGACGATAATCAAAGTAGGTCTCCGGTGTAAAATTACAAACCACAATAAGATCATCTTTGATATCTTTTCCACGACGGAAGAAAGATGCTATGGATTGTTCCATATTCCCGCCGTCGATCCATTCGAAACCACCGGGTTCCTGGTCGCGTTCCCAGAGTGAGGGTGACTTTTTATAGAACTTATTCAGATAGGTCATGTATTTAGAAGCGGTTTTGTGCGGTTCGTACTGTTCAAGTTCCCACTCAATACCCCGTTCTTCATTCCATTCTCCCCAGGGAGCCAGTTCCGACCCCATAAAAAGAAGCTTCTTGCCGGGATGGACATACATGAAAGCAAGCAAGAGCTTAAAGTTTGCAAATTTTTGCCAATCATCACCCGGCATCTTGTTCATCAGAGAACCTTTACCGTGTACGACCTCATCGTGAGAGAGGGCTAAAATAAAATTCTCCGAATATTGATAAAGCATAGAGAAAGTCATATCACTATGGTGATATTTACGATGAACGGGGTCTTTTGACATATAACGAAGAAAATCGTTCATCCAGCCCATGTTCCACTTGAAATCAAATCCCAGTCCACCTGTATGTACGGGATGCGATACCCCGCCCCAAGCGGTGGATTCTTCAGCTATCATGAGTGCTTTAGGGAAATACTTACCTATGATAATGGACAATTTTTTCATGAATTCTATAGCTTCCAGGTTCTCGTTCCCACCGTATTGGTTGGGTACCCATTCGCCATCATCACGGCTGTAATCAAGGTAGAGCATAGATGCTACGGCATCGATCCGCAAACCATCCACATGGAATTCTTTAAACCAGTAAAGGGCATTCGAGATAAGAAAATTAGCAACTTCGTTACGTCCGTAATTGAAGATCAGGGTTCCCCAGTCCGGATGCTCTCCTTTTTTGGGATCCACATGTTCGTATAAGGCGGTTCCGTCGAAGTTTGCCAGAGCAAAAGCATCTTTAGGAAAATGAGCCGGCACCCAATCAAGCAAAACAGCAATACCATGCTTGTGACAATAATCCACAAAATATCGAAGATCATCGGGATCACCAAAACGAGAAGTTGGCGCATAATAACCGGTTACCTGATAGCCCCAGGATCCATCAAAAGGATATTCCATAACAGGCATTAATTCAATATGAGTGAAACCGTGTTTTTTAACATAATCAACCAATATGGGAGCTATTTCTTTATAACTATACCATTCCCAGTCGTCTTTGCGTTTCCATGAAGCCAGATGCACTTCGTAGATACTCATAGGCCTATCCAAAGTATGTTCAGGTTGGGCCTCAAGGTACTTTTTATCTTTCCATTTGTAATTTGATTCGTAAATACGGGAGGCATTGCCCGGGCGAAGTTCAGTAAAATTCGCATAAGGGTCGGCTTTCAGCATCAATTGACCGTCACGGGTATATATCTCGAATTTGTATTTCATTCCCGTTTCTACTCCGGGAATAAAGATCTCCCATATACCGGATGAACCCAGTACACGCATCATGTGTTTGCGGCCATCCCAAAGATTGAAATCACCTACCACGGATACCCGGCGTGCTGCAGGTGCCCAAACGGCAAAAGAGACGCCTCTTATACCATCCATTTCGCAAACATGGGCTCCAAGTTTTTCATAAATAAAGTGATGATCACCTTTTCCATAAAGATAGGCATCTTCTTCTGTGATCTGCGGCATAAACTGATAAGGATGAATATAATCGAATTTATTTCCATCGGCATACTCAACATGAACCTCATATTTCTCAAACGCTTCGGAAGTAAACGTGACCTCCCAGAATCCATCAAGGTCACCATGTTCAAGCTTGAGTTTTTTCTTGCTCTTAAGAAAAGTAATGGATACCGCGGTAGCTTCCGGCTGAAATACCCGGACAACTTTTTGAAGATCCTTATCTTCATGCATACCCAATACGGAATGAGGGTCGTGACAAACTCCGTCATAGATCTTACGCATATTATTTTTGAGGCTCATGATCATCCTTTCTCAGTTTTGCGCTCAATAAACCGATCATTGTTTTAACATCTGTTATCTCTCCCGATCTGACTTTTTTACAAGCTTCATCCAAAGAGAGAGTGAATACCTGAACAAATTCATTATCGTCCGTTTGTAATGTGCCTTCCTTTAGTCCGAAAGCCTCATAAATATGGATCACTTCATTGCTGTAGCCGATACAGGGATTAATAGTGGTTAGAAGGCTTAATTTCGTTGCCCTATATCCCGTTTCTTCTTCCAATTCGCGCAATCCGGTTTGCTCGGGTGTTTCTCCTTCATCGATCTTGCCGGCCGGCAATTCGATAAAGACTTTTTTTAAGGGATAGCGGAACTGGTTCAGCAAGAGTACATCGCCATTTTCAACATAGGCCACTAAAGCCACTGCACCCGGATGTTCGATATACTCCCGGACAGATATTTTTCCGTTCGGCAATGTTACCTTGTCCTTTCGAACATGCAATAATGCCCCGTCAAACACCTTTTCCGATGATATTTGTGTTTCTTTGAGCTTGTCCATCGTAGGAGAATATACAAGATATTAAAGAAAGTGACAAACAGAAAGAGAAGAGAACGGAAGGACAATTGACAATTGACAAGCCTACGCTATAGCACAGCCTTCGTAGCCAAAGCTACTTCCATCCTTCGCCCAAGGGCTATGGGCGGCACGGCGGCGTAGTAGGCCTTCGGCCTGCAGGCAAAGGATAATTGATAATTAAACTCAATCAAACACTGTCATTTCGACCGAAGTTCTCCATAGTTTTAACGAAGGAGGGGGAAGGAGTGTGGGAGAAAGAGAAAAGAGTGGAAATAAGAAGATGTAGGGAACAGGCATGCCTGTTCCGTACATTGACGCGACTGTTCCTTACACTATCATTAATAATTTTCCATATCATATTTATATGTAGTATTATCAATGCTTTACAAAGTATTTTATCGCATAGATATTTTTTGCTTTTCTTTTAAATTTTGGCATCGTATAATTCGCTCTAAATTATGGTGAAACAAAAAATTATAAGGAATTTATAAATGATCCAAGTTCGTGAAGAATACTGCCCCCAGAATCACCGTTGTCCGGTGATAAGAGTTTGCCCTCTCGGTGCCATCTCACAGAACGGTTATTCTGCCCCCATTATTGACGAAGAGAAATGTACTAGTTGTAACAAATGTATAACAAGCTGTGGTGTTTTCACCTCCGTTGAGTGATCTAAATCCAATAAAAATCAACTAAAATAATTTTGGAGATGACTTCCGATCGTCTCCTGTTTTTATATTGTCATATAAATTTGATCTCTCCCTTCTTACCGTTTACTATTTACTGTTTACTGCTTACTGCTTACTTTCTCTTCCCAATCTTCACCAATTACCAGTTACTAGTTCCTACTTACCATCTTATAGAAAGTCTTTGCCATTAAATTCATTATTCCTTAATATTTATCAACATAAGATAAATTTGCATTATAAAGACAACGAAAAAATCGTAACTTGGTATATTCTAAGAACAATTAAAGAATAACTTGTTATATCGCCCAAGAACAGAATAAAGGGAGGTTAAGATGAACACCAAAAAAAACAAAGTATGGACAGCAGTTTGGCTTTGCCTTATTATTGGAATTCAGTTGCTATTGCTTGGTTGCATCCATAGTAAGGAAATGATAGGTGGCCCTTACTTACCGAATAAAGGTCTGCCTGAAATTGTTGTTAACTATTGGAGCAGCCCGGGACATAATATAGGAGATATGGAATTTATAGGTTCTGAAAAAAAAGCTCTTAAAGCAGCTGCCAGACTAGGTGCTCGTTATGTTTACCTCACACCAGATGGTATCGAATTCGAAAAAGGCATATACGAATATTATACAGATGGTGATGCAGTCCGCCAACGTAAAGTTGGCACAGAGACGGTAATAAAGTCCGGGTACCATGTCATGATGTGGCGTTGATAACAATCTTTGAGAATATCTTAGAAATCTGAGTTGATACATTATTTTCATAAAGATTCATGCACATAAACTTTTTACAGGAAAATACCGACTAATCAACATTTGGATTTTATGGCTGACAAAAAGAATTGTCATCTATCATTGTTTGTGAAAACAAATGAAAAAACAAATTAGGAACCCGACAACATGACCTCAATAAAAACTAAAAAGTTAACTCATCTTCTTCGCCTCTCTATTTCTCTCCTCCTCTTCTTCCTATCTCCCATTTATGCCCTTGATTCTTTGTCTTTCAAAATAGGTCAAATGATCATGGTAGGTTTTTATCCGTCTTCAAATTTTGAGGATACTCTTTATTATGATATCGAGCACCGAAATCTCGGTGGTGTTATTTTGATGGGGTATAATCTTGATGATCCGACCCAGATCGCAGAACTGACTAATTCATTGCAAGTACCTGCAGACACGCCCCTGCTTATAGCAACAGACCAAGAAGGCGGTGTAGTCGCACGACTGGACGAGACAAATGGTTATGCTCGTACTGACAGGGCTCTTGCTCTTGGAAATATCAATAGTGAAGATACGACCCGGGCACAGGCCAGTTTAATGGCCGGTTGGCTATCGCAAGCCGGGATCAATACCAACCTGGCTCCGGTCGCGGATGTCAATGTAAACCCGAGTTCCCCGGCCATCGGGTATTACGGACGAAGTTTCTCGGCAGATCCATATGTTGTCGCAAATCATTGTCGCTGGTTCTACTCGGAATTCAAGGATCGGGATATTATCTCAACTCTGAAGCATTTTCCCGGTCACGGATCGGCTGAAGGCGATTCTCATGACGGATTCACGGATATTACAAATACCTGGTCGGAATCCGAACTGATCCCTTATACGGAAATGATCAATTCCGGATATAATGATATGATCATGACAGGACATCTTTATAACGCACAACTGGATTCTATCTATCCGGCGACTTTATCTCAACCAACTCTCACAGGTTTGCTGCGTGATAGCCTGGGATTTCAAGGTGTGATCATCAGTGACGCCATGGGTATGAGAGCGATCAGCAATAATTACAGTTTTATAGAATCGGTCGTTCAGGCAATTCATGCGGGTGTGGATATTTTACTTTACACCGGTAACGAAAAATATGACAGATCGGTCGTAGGCCTTATCATTGACGTGCTCGGGTCCGCTGTCGATTCCGGTTTGATCAGTGAAGCACGGATCGATGAATCCTATGACCGCATTATGGCGTTAAAAACTGAAACCAATACTGCTATTGCTCCGAGCCAGCCATTGATCGCGGACACTTTTGAACTGCGTGCATACCCAAACCCATTCAATTCAAGCACAAAGATCTCTTTTCACATAGATCAAGATCTGCATGAGACAATTGAGATCAGCATATACTCTATAGCCGGACAATTAATTCAACGGAATTTTGTAGCGGTAAATGGCGCCGGAGACTATGACATTCTTTGGAATGGAACATCTATGAATGGAACTTCACTCCCATCTGGAACTTATATCTATGTCTTAAAGATTGGCAATAGAATGTTAAGCGGAAAAATGACATTGCTGAAATAATTGTTGAGTTGTTGAGTTGTTGAGTTGTTGAGTTGTTGAGTTGTAAAGATAATAAATATGATTACAGTTAATAAGAATTTCAGCATATTAATGAAGTAAACAAATATTTGTTTGAGATTAGAAATGAAAAGAAAAAGAATTATAAAAAGACACCTTATAACATTTCTATTATTAGGAGTGCTGTTATTTGTATCCTGTTTCCGGCCAAACGATGAGATCATCTCCGATGGGACACAGCGACTGGTTATTGACAATGCTTTTTATATAAATGATCTATTCTCGTGTATTATCCAATTTGATTATTATGTAACGGAAGACACCTGTAATGTTGGCGGCTGGGGAATTGATTTTCAAGATGGAGGTGTAAGTTCGATAAATTGGTACATTATGCAAAAATGTATTCCTAGTGTGCGATATACAATTCATCATATTTCTAAGCGCAAAGCAACCCTTCCTCCGATTATAGGTATGCAGGGCTATAAATTGGACGATTGCGAAACATATCCTGAGCTTATAGCAAGAGATACCTTACAAATCAGAACATCATAGAAACATGAATGGAAAATTTAAACGATGTCAAAAGGAATATTCCGTTTTTATGAGGAATTAAATGACTTTCTTCCAAAGCACAGAAGAAAAACTACTTTTGAAGCAAAGTTTAAAGAGAAAAGATCAATAAAAGATATGATAGAATCACTCGGAGTTCCTCATACGGAAATTGACCTTATTTTGGTAAATGGAAAATCAGTGGATTTTAATTACATTCTCCAAGATGAAGACCGAATAAGTGTATATCCTGTTTTTGAATCCCTAAATATTACAGATGTTACCCTGCTTAGAAAAGTCCCGCTTCGCGAACACAAATATATAGCTGATACCAATCTTGGAAATATAGTTAAATATATGAGGATCCTGGGATTTGATCTATATTACGATCCTTTACTTTCCACTCGTGAAATAATTGAAATATCCAAAAAAGAAAGCAGAATAATACTAAGCAAGAGCAAAAAGCTCCTTAAATTTAAAGATGTAAGCCATGGAATTTTTATACGCCCCGGTACAAGTACAGAACAGATAAGACGACTCATAGATTACCTGGATATTAAAGATACCATAAAGCCTTTTTCAAGATGTCTTCGTTGCAACGCTCTATTAAAGAGCGTTGCGAAGGAAAAGATCTTAGATAGAATTCCTCCAAAGACAAAAGAGTTCTGCGATGAATATGTTCAATGCCAATCCTGCGATAAAATTTACTGGAAAGGAACTCATTTTATCAATATGAAAAAGATCGTTAGGCAAATACTCTACCAAGCGGAATCTTAATGCTTCAAATTTAAGGGGCTTCAGAGAAAACGGAAGGTCTTAATTTTTTTTCTCTTTACGCGTCACGCCTGTCCACCGAAACCTCGATTAATCGGGGCGAAGGCGGGAGTTACACGTCACCAAAAAAGCTTTTTCATTCCATTCAATAATATCTTACATTTATTTTCAAGTATTAGTAATACTAAAAGGAGCAAGAAAATGAAACGTCTTATTAGCATTTCGTATGTGATTCTTGGATTACTTTTTTTGTTTACAGGATGCGGACAATCCGACAAACTGCAATATAAAGCAGATATGGATCTGCTCATCAAAAGTGAGGTCGAAACAGCTGTCAGTATGCTCAAAGCGATCGATCAGAGACGTCTGGCAGGTGACATAAACTTGGATGAAGCAAAAGACGCCGGCGCTTTTCTATTGCGCGAACTCCGTTACGGAGAAAATGGTTATTTTTGGGCCGACACCAAAGAAGGCGTTAACGTAGTTCTCTATGGCCGCAAAGATGTTGAAGGACGGAATCGTCTTGAGGACAAAGATCCCAACAGTATTTATTATGTAAAAGAATTCATTAAGCTGGCAGAAGCCGGAGGTGGATATTTAGACTACTCCTTTACAAAACTCGGGGAACCTGAACCTCAACCCAAACGATCTTATGTGATGCTTTTTAAACCCTTTGGATGGGTTGTCGGTACAGGATATTATCGTTGATAATCAGCAATCAGCAGTCAGCACTGATCTTAATTTTTATTGATAATATATTTTTTGCAAAAACAACATAATAACTAGTCAGCGGAGCGATCATGGACATTTTTTTCTTAAAGCTTTTTTCTCTTCTAATTATCTTCACCGTTGGCTTGTTTGCGGGTATCGCACCCACACGAAGGAGTCTATCCCAACAAGGAGAGCGCAAGTTAATCTGGGGTAACGCCTTTGCCGGTGGTGTTTTTCTGGGCGCCGGACTCTTGCACATGCTTCCGGATGCGGTTGAAAATTTCAATACGTTTGCTGGAGACATTGATTTTCCCTTTCCGGCTCTTATTTGTGGAATAGGATTTCTTTTTGTGCTGCTGTTGGAAAAAGTCAACTCAGGTGGGCATCATCATGCGGAAGCGGAAACCGAGAAACGTTCCGTTTATCCATTTTTACTTCTTTTTGTTCTTTCGATCCATTCCATCATTGCAGGAACATCCCTGGGATTGGAAGTGACACTGGTATCCGCTACCGCTATTTTTATTGCCATTATCGCACATAAAGGGGCAGCTGCCTTTGCACTGGGTGTGAGTTTGAAAAAAGGCGGCATTTCAAAAGAAAAGCATATTGTGACCATTTGTTTCTTTGCCGCGATGACCCCACTTGGCGTACTCCTCGGAACTATCTTTTCAAAGATATTATCAAGTAATACAAATGTTGTATTCGAGGCTGTTTTTGATAGTTTGGCTGCAGGAACATTTCTTTATATTGCCATTGTTGATATTATCGGAGAGGTCTTCCAACGATCCTCTGATCGCTGGATCAAACTTCTTCTCATTATCGGTGGTTTCGCCTTAATGGCCATGATCGCTATTTGGGCATAATACTTAAAAAGTTGAAAGTTGATTTCCTTCGCCAAGGCACAGCCTATGTAGCCAAAGCTACTTTCACCTACGTGTAAAGCTTCGGTGAACAGGTCGGCGTAGTAGGCCTACGGAGATTAAAAAAGTCAAGAAGTGGAATAAAAAAAGCTACTATTCCGACTAAAAACATCCTATTTTAAAGTAACAGGAGGGTATGTGACCATTGGGCGACATCAATCCGCCATCATTTACAGACCCTAAACAGTGTGAAAATAAAACTAAGAAAAGGAGTTCGGTATGATCATTGATATCATTTTACCGCTATCCCTCGTATTTATCATGTTCAGTTTGGGGCTGGGCCTGACCATCAACGATTTCAAGAATGTCGCTAAACACCCTAAGATCTTTGCTATCGGCCTCATCAATCAAATGATATTATTACCTCTCGTGGCCTTTGGTATCATCGCTTTGTTCGGGATAACAAAAGAGATGGCAGTCGGACTTATGATCCTTGCCTCTTGTCCCGGCGGGGTTACGTCGAATATCATCACAAAACTGGCAAAAGGTGATACCGCTTTATCCATTTCCTACACAGCTGTGATCAGTGTTGTCACAGTGCTCACACTGCCGCTTGTAACTGCCTTCGCCATTCATTATTTCATGGGTGCAGAGGCTCCTGATATCAATGTATTATCCCTCGGTTTGACCATGTTCCTGATCACTTTGATCCCCGTGGCCATTGGTTTATTTGTACACCATAAAGCAGAAAAATTCACTAAATCTTTTGAACCGGTTGCCAGCAAGATCTCCGCAATTTTATTTGCACTGATCGTTGTTGCGGCACTGGCAAGCGAATGGAAAGCCTTTATTGAAAATGTAAAGATTCTTGGTCCGGCTATTGTGGTACTGATCGTGGTTATGCTTCTGATCGGATATTTCTCTTCGAAATTATTCAAGATGAAAGAACCTCAGGCTGTCTCAGTGGCTGTTGCTACCGGGATCCAGAACGCTACCGTAGGTATTGCGATCGGGAATATTATTCTTCCCGCAGCTGAAGGCTTATCGGTATTTTCTTTGCCTTCGGGTGTTTATGGTATCCTGATGTACCTGGTCGGCCTGCCGATCGTGTTCGCCTATGTGAAATGGATCCGCTCGAGAATGAAGAACGTATAGGCAAGATAAAAGTTAGTGATAAGATATAAGAGATGAGAGGAATTTCATATCTTATCTCTTATCGTTTGTATCTGGAAATATATTGTCCAAAAAAAGGAACGGTTACGACTTCCCTGATCTCAGAACACTGAGCATTCGAATATTCAAATTTAATTGTCAATTGTCCTTTGCCTGCCTTACCGAAGCTTTAGCGTAGGCAGGTCAATTATCAATTATTCTCTCCCTCGCGCCCTCTCCCACTCAGGTTTTTTTGCCAGAAAAAGCAAACATCCGCTATGCGGATGTTGATGGCGGGATTCGC
>JAYEJI010000181.1:0-7710 GCA_034660515.1 Fidelibacterota bacterium | reverse complement strand
CCAGCACAAAACCCGTGCTCAGCGCTCTAAGCTTTGAACCGGATTCACCTACCGATCTCGATTCATTATGGATCTCGGCAACCGTTACGGATGCTCAGGGTTTATCTACAGTTGAATGTGTCTACACTTTTGACAGTGTAAGAACAGTTGAAGAAATGGAACCCCTGAATGCCGGTTCAGATGATTACGCTTGTGTGATCATGCCTTTGAATGATGTAGGTACATTAACCTATTATGTCCGTGCTGAGAATACTCTTGGATTAAAAGACTCCACATTTGCTTCCAGCAAAGAAGTTATACAATATGTCGAATCTCAGGACATTGCTTACCTGCGTGATAATTTTGATGATCTGCAGGAAACAACTGTTACCGTAACTGCTGTCGTTACCGTAGAAATGGGTTTGATCAACACCTATGCATCCTATATTCAGGATGCTGGCGGTCGGGGGATCTATGTCTTTGGTTCAGGTATGTCGGGTTTTATCCGCGGTACCGAAGTCGAAGTTACCGGTACATTATCGGAGTATAACGGTTCTTTGCAGATCAAGGATATTACGGCCACATCGGTCGGCCTTGATAGTCTGCCTGAGATCAGAGAGTTCAGTTGCCAGCAACTCAATAATAACTTCATGTATTATGAAGGCACCCTGGTCACGATACACGGACAAGTCACAGATCGCGTAGATAATCTTGGTGGTGGTTCGAATGTGACCCTTGATGACGGAACCGCTTCTTTGACACTTCGTGTTTGGGATTCAACCAACCTCTGGTCGGATGATACCGCTGATAGTCTGTTGCAGGTCGGAAATCTTGTTGAAGTGACCGGTATTGTCGGTTTTTACAGCAATGCCGCTCAAATGATGCCTGCCTATGCCGGAGACGTTGTTCCCTGGACAGACGGACAGGCCGGAACCGGAGAAGTTATCCTGACGGTAGCTCCCTACCCCTTTGTTCCGAAACTGGGTGAGGTCATCAAGTATTCCTACGAATATCCCGATGAAGCCCGCGTGATCATCCGTTTGTATGATATTTCAGGCCGTTATGTCACAACGCTGACAGATGAATATCACGGTATGAGCTGGACCTATGAAAGAACCTGGAACGGCCGTAACGAGCTGAACCAGATCCTGCCTCCGGGAACCTATATCATGCATATGGAAGTTATTGAACGATCAACCGGACGCGTGACCCGCAAGGCTCAGCCGGTGGTCATAGCCGTTAAAAAATAACGTGAATATATTATGAAAAGATTACTTTTACTTTTATTACTGATCGGCACCCTGAGTGCACAAGTCTTTACCGACTCCTGGCCCGGTGCGGCCGCCGGAGCCGGCTCGGGCGGTGCTCAGGTCGCTGTAAACCAAACCATGTGGGCGCACAGTTACAACCCGGCCGGACTTGCCTTTGTCGATAATATCGGCAGCGGTTTTGCTTACAATAATCCGGGTTTTTACGGATTTGCCTCACTTTCGATGTTTACCGCTACCTTGCCGATCAACGAAAAATACGGAACCGTTTCTCTGCACGGCGATATGCTGCGCACGAAAAACGGCGAAACCATCCTTTCTTCAGAGAACTCACTGGGGGTAACTCATGCCTTTCATTTACTGAAAGACCTGCGTTCTTCCTTCTCTGTCGGTTATAGTCTGAATTTCCTTTTCGCCGATTACGGACAATCCGCCGGCCTTAGCGGTGACGGTTCGGACGGTATCGATCTGGGATCGGTAGCCGGATTGGGCATGGATCTTGGTATCCAGGCCTCATTACGCAACCGTGCATGGATGGGTGTAAGTGTTGAGAATATCAATGCTCCAAAATTCGGAAGCTCCGAATCTGAAGCGCAAGCTCCCAGAAAATTCACAGCCGGATTGGGATACATGCCCTATTATGGACTTATCACTTCTTTTGAAGTTGAAAAAGTCTCCGGTTTTGATGCTCAGTATCGTATGGGATTGGATTATGCCATCATGGAATGGTTTAACATCCGTGCCGGCGTTTCAACTTATCCTTCACAGCTGACCTTCGGCTTCGGCGTAAAACAGTCTTTCTTTAAACTGGACTACGCTTATATCAGTCATCCTGTGTTGAACGGAACCCATTTCTTCACTCTGGAGCTTTACAAACCATAAACCTGTATTGGCAAAAAGAATGAAAAAAATCTTTATACTATTTTTTCTGATCCTTTTTCTCCTGCCTGTCGGGTTAATGGCCGGAGAGAAGATCGATATAAACAATGCATCTCCCGAGGACCTGCGCCAACTTCCCTTGCCGGAGGGAGCTATTCTTCTTCTGGAAGAATACCTGCTCTATCACGGTGAGTTCAGCTCGATCTACCAGATCCGTGAGATCGACGGAATATCCTATGAGGATTTTCTGCTGTTAAAAGACAGACTGGCGGTCTTCCCCAAGATCACGGTCGATCAAACGGCCAGTAAGATCGAGGATCGTTACTACCGTCTGGAAAGCATGATGAATGATGAAGGTGCTTCAGAGGGACTGGTTGAGACCTGGATCGATCTGTTCACCAATCCGCGGAATGTAAATAAGATGCATTATTTTGATCTCGTGAACCTTCCCGCGGTCTCCCCTTTGGATGCTTCGGCGATCATGACTTATCTTGAAGACGGAAACGAGATCAAATCAGCCCGTGATATGCGTGGACTGGAAGGCATTAGCTATTACGGTTACCGGAATATCTCGGATTATGTCCGCTATACCGATGAAGGCACTAAAAAGTGGAACGGTTACCTGACCGGTACCGTAAAGGATTTTGCCGCTCAGATCTCACCGGATGACGATGGCGGTTTGATGGATCAGATCGTTTACGACAAATATCCGCTCGATGCATATTATAAATTACATGTTAATTACGGACAAAAACTCAGTTTCGGCCTGGCCTATACTCAATCTTTGAGCGAAGTGATGCCCGCATTCAATAATGATGATCATTATAACACTCTGTTGGATTATGTGGACAGAGGAATACTCCCGGATTCTATTGGTTGGATAAATAAAAGATCAAGCACTGAACATATTGATTCCTTGCGAGAATTTGCTCCAAAGATCCCCAAGCTAAAAGGTTATGCACAGATCAATGATGTTTCACTTGGCAAACTGGGTAAATTCAATAAAGTGATCATCGGTAATTATGTTGCCTCTTTCGGCCAGGGCGTGGTCATGGAAACCGTGGATTATTTCACACCGCGGAAATCCGGCTACGGCTGGCGAAAACGTATGATCGGGATCAGTGGCGATGCCTCACGGGCACGCGCCTATTCACAGAATGGTTTGATTGCCGAGTATCAGTTCAAATCGCTGTTCATTACACCTTTTATAGGATACAATACACGTGATGCCATCTTGAACCCGGATTCTTCCTTTTCGACATTTATTCGAATGGAACCGCGACTGGATAATGGTTTGGGCGGACAGGTGTCTCTGGGTTTACTGGACAATGTTCATGAATTGATATATGGAAGCAATATCCGTATCAAACCTGTTCCCAATGGACATGTCGGATTTACTTTCTATGAAAGTCTATACGATCGAAAACTGGATTTTCAGCCCGAGGTCATTATTTCAAGAATGGATAAATATCTGCGCCAGATCGGAAACTCGGCCGATGCGGAGATCGCAGCGACTTATGAATCCCATGCACAATCCGCTCTTTGGAATAAAGCCCAGGCTTATCGTCGGGTAATGGGTGTCGATTTTTCTTATTCTCTAAAGAACGTCGTTTTTCAGGGCGAGATCGGTATTCTTGACAAAGACGGAAATATCTTTAATTTCTCCCAGGATGCTTTTGCCTATATCGTGAACATGTACTGGCAATTCGAGAATTTTAATTTCCTCGCGATGTACAGAAATTACGATCTTGAATACGATAACCCTTATCAGCGTTCTTTCTCAAATTATGCCCGTTACAAAACCTCGATCTATGAAGATATTTATTATCTCATGGATGATGCTTACGGTTTTTTGTATTCCGGTTCGTCTCAACCGCAGTCTGAAAAAGGATTTTATTACTCAGCCCGTTATCAGCTTTCCCGTTCACTCATCCTGAGCCTGGAACATGATATCTGGGAACGCGTGGCCGATAGAGCAAAATACAATCGTTTGGTCGCACGCATGGAATACCGGCCGGTATTCAACTACCGTATCCGCTTACGTCAGAAATGGCAGAGCCGTTATAATGAGAATTTCTTTACCTCAAATGTATACCGCTCTTATGAGACCATCCTGACCAATGAATTCAGAATGTCACGTTATAACCGTCTCTATTTCGACCTGATCTTCGGTTATACGGAATTCTCGCCACGAGCCCGTTTGGTCTATACGACCAGCGGAGGTACGTCCATGATCGGAAATGCCGGTTCTCCTTCACGGGGAATTCGTGCCGGTTTTACACACAATTTCAATAAGCGTTTCAAGATCATCGCTTCCGCAATGGTCTACAATGGATTTATCTGGAACTTTGAAGATACCGACTTTCGCATAACCAATACTCCGGTGGATGCATTCCGCGGATGGGTTACCCTCTTTACACGTATAACGGATAATTTCTCGCTTCGCTTCAAATACACGGTCGACACTCGTTTGGATCAAACCAATATCGTGGCGGCCTATATTGAACTGGATGACGGGAGTTTACTGCAATTGAGTGACATCAATTACCGTCTGGGAACCAATGATTTCAGACTACAACTTGATTATCGATTTTAATTTTTTATAAAGGAATGAGTATGACTCGTAAACTTTTAACAATTCTATTGATCATAATGCTTAGCGCGGGAAGCCTTTTAGGGCAGGTCTATTTCCAATACATGGGTTTGGAGAACGCAAGCAAGAATACGGCTCGTTCTCTGTCTCTCGGAGGCAACAGCCTGGCATTGGAACAGAATCCCGTAGCCGGATTGAATAATCCGGCCATGCTTTTTAAAGCAACGGATGCCTTGGTCATTTATTCAAATTTGAACATGGCTTCCTTTATTGAACGCCGGTCTTTCCCCGTTCAGGACAGTTTTGGCGATTACCTTGCTGAAAATGATTATGTCTCTAACCGTTTCCAGAAAATGGAGGGCGATTTGGCCATCTATTACTCGCAGAAAGGTTTTTCAGCTACTGTAGGTTGGTATTCTCTGGAGAATTTCAAATACGACTATCAGGAAGAGATCCGCTCAGATATGGGAAGCGGCGCTTATATCCGCGATCCTCTGGCCGGTTATCACAAGATCAGCTTTAGCGGTATGACCCACGGTTATAATCTGGCTCTTGCACATGATATCGGCGATCGCTTTGCGATCGGCTATGCCTACACCAGTTATTACGGTTCGGGTTTTGAAGAAGGATACGGCGTTATTCCGATCTTGAGTGACAATAAATTATCTTCACAGGATACGACCTATTTTCCGGCCAATGCAACTAAAGGAGTCGGCTCAAGCGTAAATCTTGGCTTGACCGCAAAAGTCACTGATCGTTTTCAGTTGGGACTGCACGGAACATTGGCAGGTATCTACACCATGGAAGGTACCCACATGATCGCCGGAATGGATTCATCCTTATTACTTCCTGCTTATACAGTGGATACCGACTCGGCATATAAAGTGATCATTGATCGTCCCAACACCTATTCACTTTCTTTGCGTTATATTCCGAACAATGAACTAAAAACAACACTTTTTGCTCAATTTGATATAACAGACTGGAGAAGTTATGCGGCAGGTTATTTTAACTCAGCCGATTCATTGGTTTCTCTTTTCGCTCCGGCATACTCTCCATCCTGGGCCTTACGCGCAGGGATCGAACATGTTTTCTTTACCGGGATCCCCTTTAGATTCGGGTTCACCTATGAGAAGAATCCCATGAACAATGACATGAACCGCTCGACCATCAATGTTGGTTCGGGATGGGCTTCAGATAATCTGACTTTGGATGTCGGGATCCTGATCTATCAAAATATGTATTATTACTCGGATCTCTTCCCTGTTGAGGATGAGGTTCGCACTACTTTGGATAAAGTCAAAGAGAACGGATTGCGGGTGAACATTTCACTTTCTTATTCGTTTTAATTTATAAAAAATTACTGCCGCCGAAAAATAAAAAATGAAAAAAATAAAAATATTCATTAGCAGTGTTCAAAATGAGTTCGCTCATGAAAGAGCAACTCTGATGGAGTATATTCACTCCGATCCAATGCTGGGAATATTTTTTGATGTTTTTATTTTCGAGAACCTGCCAGCTTTTGACATATCTGCCCGTGATATTTATTTGAAAGAAGTTAAATCTTGTGATATTTATTTGGGCCTTCTTGGAAAAGATTATGGTTACGAAGATAATGAAGGAATATCCCCCACAGAGAGGGAATTCGATTATGCGACAAAACTTTATAAAACCAGAATTATTTATCTGACTTCTCATTTGTCTACACAACGTCATGAAAAAGAACAGCGATTAGTTGAAAAAGCTCAATCTGCTATAGTAAGAAAACAATTCATCTCAATTCATGATCTTAAATCTGCAGTATATGCTTCACTTGTTAAATACTTGTTGGAAAAAGAGATCATTCGGACTGCACCTTTCGATGCGAGTTATAACGAAAAAGCCGTTATTGCTGATATTGATCCCGATAAAACAAAATGGTTTATTCGACTTGCACGCTCTAAAAGAGGTTTGCCGCTTAGCGAAGAAGCATCTATTACAGAGCTTTTAACTCATCTCAACTTAATGGAAAATAATCGTATTCGTAATGCCGCTTTATTGCTTTTCGCTTATGAACCTCAAAAATATTTTATTACTTCTGAAGTTCGATGTGCTCGCTTTTACGGAAACGTGGTTGAAAAGCCCATTCCATCTTATAAAGTATTTAAAGGAAATGTATTTTATCTGGTTGACCAGTCAGTGGATTTTGTGCTTTCAAAACTAGATTATAGTATTGGGACAAGAGCTGAAAATGTCAGTATCCCGGGAACTTATGAAATTCCCAAAGAAATTATTGCTGAAGCGATCGTTAATGCTGTTGTTCATCGTGATTATACGAGCAATGCCAGTGTGCAAATTATGGTGTTCAGCGATAGAATTGAAATTTGGAATCCCGGTTTACTTCCTATGGGATGGACGACAGAAAAATTAAAACAATTACACTCTTCTGTTCCCGCCAATCCCTTGTTGGCTGAGCCCATGTATCTTGCAGGGTATATCGAACGAATGGGAACCGGTACTTCCGATATGATCAAATATGCGAAAAGAGCAAACTTAAAAGAACCGGATTTTTTTCAAGAAGATTCTTTTAAGACAATTATTTATCGCCACTTGCCCGCTACCGCGGAAGCTACTGGGGAAGTTACCGCGGAAGCTACTGGGGAAGTTACTGGGGAAGTTAAAAAAATCATCAAAATTATGAGTTTTGAAATGAAAAGATCCGAAATTCAAGATCTTTTGGGGCTTAAACATGATGATTACTTTCGCGTTAATTATATATTACCTGCTTTGAAATTGAAAGTTATAGAAATGACCATTCCCGATAAGCCCAATAATCCCAATCAAAAATATAGATTAACAAAACTTGGATTTAAACTAAAAAATCAATTAAATAAAGATTCATCATAAATGATTAATATAAAATGATAAAGGCAATTTATGTTTAATAAAATAAAAGACATCCTCATTATCACTATGATAATGGGAACACTGTTTGCGGCGAAATTTCCGGCA
>JAYEJI010000180.1:0-25686 GCA_034660515.1 Fidelibacterota bacterium | reverse complement strand
CGAAATCTTCGGTGGTCAAACTATTCAGTTCAACACGAATGGGGAAACGGCCTTGCAACTCCGGAATAAGGTCCGAAGGTTTGCTGGAATGAAAAGCGCCGGAAGCAATGAAAAGAATATGGTCCGTTTTAACAAAACCGTAACGGGTTTTCACTGTTGATCCTTCCACGATGGGAAGCAGGTCACGCTGTACACCCTGACGACTGACATCGGCACCTTTGCTTTCATTACTGATAGCGATCTTATCGATCTCATCTACAAACACAATACCATGATGCTGAACCCGGTTAATTGCTTCGTCCTGGACTTTTGCACGATCGATCAATTTTTGTGATTCTTCTTCGATCAGAATATTCCGGGCTTCCGGAACTTTCATCTTTTTCTTTTTAGGACCTTTTTTACTACCGCCAAAAAGATTACCCATCGCTTCATTGATGAATTCACCCGGATTGTCCATCATATCACCACCCATTCCACCGTCCATGGGACCCATAATGGAGATCCCTGCGATATTGGGTTTTTTGATGGGTGCATCGATCTCGACATATCGGTCATCGAATTTACCTTCACTATACATGGTTTTCAAACGATCGCGGGTTTTATCAATACGCTCTACCTCTTCCGGATCCATGGATTCTTTTTTATCTACAGGGAAAAGAATATTCATGATGCGAATATCGGCTAATTCTTCCGCGCGTTGTTTAACCAATCCTTCATGTTCTTTTTCCACCATATCCACGGCCATATAGGTCAAGTCGCGAATAATGGATTCCACATCACGTCCAACATAACCGACCTCGGTAAATTTCGTGGCTTCCACTTTGATAAAAGGGGAATCTGCCAAGGCGGCCAATCGGCGGGCGATCTCTGTTTTACCTACGCCGGTCGGGCCTATCATAATAATATTATTAGAAGATATTTCATCACGGATGGATTCATCGGCCTGTTGGCGGCGCCAGCGATTGCGAAGCGCAATCGCAACTGAGCGCTTTGCCTTATCCTGTCCGATTATATAGCGATCGAGTTCTTCAACGATCTCTCTGGGTGTCATTGATTCCATTAATCTCATTAATCTAACTCCAAAACGGTAATATTATCGTTTGTATAAATACAAATGGACCCGGCGATCTCCAGACTTTTCACTGCGATCTCGGCAGCACTCAGTTTGGTGTTTGCCAACAAACCCCGTGCCGCCGCCAGTGCGTATGACCCACCGGAACCAATAGCGTAAAGATCATCATCCGAACCGATGACATCTCCGCTACCACTGAGAACATAGCCTTTCTTGTTGTCCATCACGATCAGTAAGGCTTCCAGCTTCTGTAAATATTTATCCCGGCGCCATTCTTTGGTCATTTCTACGGCTGCACGAGTCAGGTCGCCTTTGTATTCTTTGATCTTGTTCTCAAATTTTTCGAAAAGAGAAAATGCATCTGCAGTTGCACCGGCAAATCCGGCCAATATTTTATTGTCATACAGTTTTCGCACTTTCACGGTCTTCGCTTTCATGACCGTATGTCCCATGGTTACCTGTCCGTCGCCGGCTATTGCGGCCTTTCCGTTCCGGTGAACCCCCAGGATGGTCGTTCCATAGATTATCTCCATGTCAATTCCTTTTATGTTTTACGCCGCTTGCGTGAACCGGGTATCCCCGTCTTTTCCCTGTACTTTGCAACCGTGCGGCGTGCAATGTTATATCCCTTCTCCGTCAAAGCGATCTGTAATGCGTCATCGCTCAGCGGTTTTGTTTTATCTTCATTTTTAATGATCTCAATAAGATCCTGTTCCAAATCCCGTGTCGATACTTTCGTCCCGTCACTGCGATCCGCCTTCTCAGAGAAGAAGAAACGCAATTCATAAATGCTCGAAGGCGTTTGCATGTACTTTCTGTTCACTACCCGCGATACGGTTGATATATCCAGTCCCGTATCTTCGGCAAGTTCTTTCATGATCATAGGCAAAGGATGTTCCCGCTTGCCTGATAGAAATTCATACTGATGCTGAACAATGGCTTGCGCAATAGCAATAATGGATTGTTTTCGTTGTTTAATTGCCTGTATAAACCACTGGGCTGCTTGTTTGTTGTTTGTCAAATAGCGTTTTGCATCTTTATCCAGATCAGACTGATCAAGCATAGTCAAATATGTCTCCGAGAGCCGAACGGCTGGCGTACCTGTTTCATTCAAGGCAACAAAGAATTTACCGTCTTTTTGTCTCAGGAGCACATCGGGAATAATGCTTGTTTTCATAAATTCCCCATGCCCTGCTGCAGGCTTGGGATTTAGTTTTCTGATCTGTTCTTCGGCATATTCTATATCTTCATCGCTGAGATCAAGTTTTTTACAGACTTCCTCGATCTCACCATCCATATAGGCATCAAAGCAGGTTTCAACGATCTCGATCACAAAGGGTTCTTCATAATTCGCTTTCAGCTGAATGAGCATGCATTCTCGCAGATCACGAGCAGCAATACCCGCCGGCCCCAATTTTTGGATCTGCATCAATACCTGTTCGACTTTTTTTGTTTCCACTGAAAGCTTGTAAGCAATATTTTCAACAGGCGTTCCGGAAAGAAAACCATCTTCGTCCAAAGAACCGATGATCTCTTCGGCTATCAATATCTCTTTATCATTAAGTCCCGACTCTTTGGCTTGTTTCAGCAAACGGTCAAAAAAATCCAATTCTTCAGCTTGTGTGATGTCCATCACATCCAGGCCACTCGAAGGAACAGATCTCACAGGTGCATCATCGCCTTCCCAGATAGGATCTTGTTCTACGCGAGGGATATCCACAAGCGGATCATCATTCAATTCCAGCAGAGGGTTTTTTTCGATCTCCTCAAATATCGCATGCTCAAGATCAGTCTGAGATAATTGTGAAAGTCGCGCCAGCATAAGCTGCAGAGGAGCAAGTTTCTGTATTTGTTGTTGGATCATTCGTTGTTTCATGGGTCCGCCTAACGGTCAAGCTTGAACTTTGCTCCAAGATAGAGCCGTCGTGCCTCCGGATCGTTGGCAAGAAATTCTGCGGTACCTGCTTTGAGGATCTCACCCTGATAAAGCAGATAAGAGTGATCGGTGATGGATAGGGTTTCATGGACATTATGATCTGTAATTATCACGCCAATACCACGATCTTTTAATTTGACGACCATTTCCTGAATATCTTCCACAGCAATGGGATCGATACCTGCAAAGGGTTCATCCAGTAAGATGAATTTCGGGTCTGTCGCAAGTGCTCGCGCGATCTCTGTCCTTCTGCGTTCACCACCACTAAGGGCAAAACCTTTGTTCTTGCGGACATGCTCCAGTTTGAATTCATCTATGAGCGAATCGATCTTATCTCGAATTTCTTTTTTGTCCTTCATAAACATTTCAAGTACCAGGCACAGATTATCTTCAACAGATAATTTGCGAAAGACCGATGGTTCCTGTGCAAGGTAACCGATGCCTTTTTGCGCTCGCTTATACGTGGGTAATTTTGTGATATCTTCGTCATCAAGATAGATCTTACCCTGATTCGGACGGATCATCCCGGTGATCATGTAGAACGAAGTCGTTTTACCTGCACCATTGGGACCTAAAAGACCAACGATCTCACCAGTCCTTGCCTCGAGATCGATCTCATTCACCACTCGACGACGACCGTATATCTTTACCAGTTTTTCTGCACGCAATGTTGTCATTTCTGTGTTACCTGTTGATACCTTCATTTGTTTTGTATCTGATAAAAATACGATGTTTGGAAGAGGAATAAAACAAATTAATTGTGTTGGAAAGGGATTGTACGGAACAGGCATGCCTGTTCCGTACAATGGATTTATTCATCCAACTGCCTTAACGTCTTGCCCAGCGGATTATAGATCGTCCAATTTTCAAATTTTGTGTCCGATACAAAATTGGTGCCGTAGAGAGTATCTTCTTTGGAGAAGATCTGAATGGCAGAATTTGTGTAAACCTTATTGCTGTCGTTGATAAAAAACAGACTGTCGGTATAAGCGGTAAAACCACTATCAGAGATCATAACAACATTGCCAATGGCGATGATATTATCACTTTTATCGTTCACAAGCCCGCTGTCGGCAGTAAGATAGGATTCATGCAAGCCATCCCTGTAAAAATCAATACGCATGTTTTCGCTGATAATCATGTCATTGGAATTTGGATATTGTACAATATGAGCAGCATATATGCGACTTTCCAATTGACCACCTTGTGTTACCGTGATCACGGCATTCCATATCTCCTGATCTGGAACCCGGCCTTTGGGAAAAGTTGAATAATCGCCGGTCTTGGTACATGCCGAAAGCAAGAGAATAACAAGGATTATGTATAAGGATTTTTTCATTTTAGAATTTAATACAAGCCATGAAGCTTTTCAAGTGCTTCATCAAAGCTACCTTGTGCACGCAGTATCATATCCACCATTTCGCGAAAGGCACCTGAGCCACCCGGAATGACTGTAACATGATCGACCATTTCCTTGATTTCCGTAATGGCATTGGCCGGTGCAAAGGATACTCCACAGCGTTTTAATATGGGTGTATCAATATAATCATCACCCATATAAGCGATCTCGTGATCTTCCAGATCAAAACGTTTTTTCAATGTTTCAAAAGCTCCTGTCTTTATATGACTATCCTGAAAAACAAGGTCATCCGGGATGTTTAAAGCACGGGTTCTGCTTATAGTGGCCTCAGAAAATCGACCGGAGATCACTGCAACCGGAAATTTCAATAAACGTAATAAAACAAAAGCCAAGCCGTCATTGGAATGAAAACGTTTCATTTCCTTACCGGATCCGATATAAAAAGAACCATCGGTCAACACACCATCCACATCGGTTGCTATGAGTTTGATCTTTTTTAATTTCTGTTCGAGAGAGAGAATCATTAATGTCCTTTTTCCTTTAGGATCGCAGCAATGAATTCGCGGAATAAAGGATGGGCTTTTACCGCACGGGATTTTAATTCAGGATGAAATTGTACACCTATGAACCAAGGATGTTCGGGTAATTCCATACATTCAACCAAGTCATGAGCTTTGTTAATACCCACAATATTCAAACCTGATCTTTGCAGATCATTACGATACGTATTGTTGACCTCATATCGATGACGATGTCGTTCCGATATCGTAGTGCTTCGATAAGCTTTCTTTATTTTCGAACTGTTCGTTAATTCACAATCAAAAGCACCCAAACGCATTGTACCACCTAAATTGGTGATCTTTTTCTGTTCTTCCATCATATCGATTACAGGATTGCTTGTTTTAGCATTGAATTCGGTAGAATTGGCATCCGCCAATTTTAGAACATGTCTGGCATATTCAACGACCGCGATCTGCATTCCTAAACAAATGCCAAAATAAGGTACTTTTTTCTCGCGGGCAAATTGGGCGGCTAATATCTTGCCTTCTATACCGCGTTTGCCAAAGCCACCGGGGACGAGGAATCCATCCATAGGCATAAGTGTTTTTCTTAATTTTCTTTTATCTAATTTCTCAAGGTCTTCTGCTTCTATCCAAGTCAGATTTACACGGGTATTATTCTCAGCACCGGCATGAATAAAAGATTCCGTGATACTTTTGTAAGAATCTTTCATACCGGTGTATTTTCCCACGATACCCACATTGACAGAGTGTGCGGGATCTTTGATATGATTGACCATAGCTTTTAATTTTCTCATTACGGGGTTTTTTTCATTACCCAATCTTAAGTGAGTTGCAATGGTGGTATAGACATCTTGTTTTTTAAACAGAAGAGGTATTTCATAGATCGTCTCAGCATCAGGCATATCAATAACTCCTGCAGGACGAACATTACAAAATAGTGCGATCTTATTGCGAACGCTTTTATCCACACCAACCTTGCCGGTACGGCACATGATCATATCGGGAGTCAAACCGATCTCTCGCAATTTTTGAACAGAATGTTGAGTAGGTTTGGTCTTGATCTCTTCCGAAGATTCAACATAAGGAAGCAGCGTCACATGAATGTTCATGTGTTCATGATAATGTAAAGTATTTTCGAACTGGCGAATTGCTTCAAGAAAAGGCAGACTTTCAATATCGCCTACCGTACCACCGACCTCAGTGATAATGATATCATAATATTCCTCTTCCAGAATAGTCGTAAAGCGACGCATGATCTCATTGGTGATGTGTGGAATGACCTGAACGGTACGACCAAGATACTCCCCTTTGCGCTCTGCTTCAAGGACTTTGCTGTAAACCTGTCCCGCGGTTGTGTTATTCTTCTTGGACATGGAAACATCCAAAAAACGCTCATAATGGCCAAGGTCAAGATCTGTCTCTGCGCCATCATCCGTAACATAAACTTCACCATGCTGGGTTGGGCTCATCGTACCGGGATCCACATTGAGATAGGGGTCGAATTTTTGAATAGTTACTTTGTATCCCGCCTCTTTCAGCAGGTAACCTATGGAAGCTGACGTAATACCCTTTCCGAGACCGGAGATCACTCCGCCGGTTACAAAGATAAAACGGGTTGATCCTGGGTCTTTCATATCTGTTGCCATAGGAGACTCCTTATCCTTTTACTACGCGGGGCACCTTGAAGTGTTCTCCGTCATGATCGGGGGCATTCGCCATCACTTCTTCTCTGCTAAGTGACGGAAGATGTTTATCTTCCCGCATGACATTGATTATATCCAGCACATGGCTCATGGGTTCGACATTGTCCACATCAAGTTCGTTCAACTGTTCAATATATCCAAGAATATCACTCAATTGTTGAGTGTAGAGAGTGATCTCATCTTCGCTTAGTGTTAATTTTGCCAACCCTGCAATATATTTCACTTCATCTTGTGAGATAGTCATTTTATCCCTCTGATCTTTTTATAATGTAATTAATAGTTCTGTCAAGAGGTCCCAAACCTTCCTGATAGAAGGAATATACATGCGCTCATCCGGTGAATGCGGATTTTCAATGGTCGGACCCAGTGAGATCATGTCCATTCCGTCATGCTTGGCACCGATCACTCCACATTCCAAACCACCATGGATCACATTGACTTTGGGCTCTTTATTGAACATCTTTTTATAGAGTTTTTTGCTTGCTGCCAAAAGATCTGAATCCCAATTCGGCTGCCATGATGAATATCCATTCCCGCTCTCGTATTGGGCGCCGGCAAGATGAGCCAACATCTCGATCTTTTGAGTAAGCATATTTCGGGAAGACATTACCTGTGAACGCTGACTGGATAATATGCGCAGAGCATTATCTTCCGTGCGGATCATAGCAAAGTTGTTTGAGGTTTCTGCCAAAAGAGCACCGCCCTGATAAACTGAAGGATCAAGTTCCTCGGGACCATTCGGAAAAGCCAGCAAGAATCGCATAATGCGTTCAGCCAATTTCTCGTCGATTGCTTTTTCTTTGGCTTCTACCGTTTCGAGTTTTCCAAACAGGCCTTCTTCGAAGCCTTTGTATTCATTTTGGAAGGTCGTAACCATTGCCGTCACGATCTCATCCGCTTTTTTCTTTTCTTCTGCCGGAATAGCGACAATTGCTTCCGAATCACGCGGGATGGCATTATGTGCCGTTCCACCATGAATTGTGATCAACTGCATTGATGTATTTTCATGTAAAGCCCATAGTGTGCGAACCAGTAATTTGTTGGCGTTTGCACGGTGCTTGATAATATCACCGCCACTGTGACCGCCGAAGCCACCGCCCAAGGTAAGTTTATATGTGTCAAATTTGACATCTTCATATGTCAGAGGAAACCAAACTTTGGTATCTACGCCACCGCAACAACCGATGGTGAATATACCTTCATCTTCTGAATCAATATTTATCAGGATCTTACCTTTAAGAGAATTCTCTTTTAAAGCAACAGCTCCTGTTAATCCTGTCTCTTCGTCGACCGTAAATAATAATTCAAGTTCAGGATGCGGTACATCGGATTTCACGATAGTCATAGCATAAGCCAAAGCAATTCCATTATCGGCACCCAAGGTGGTCTTGTTGGCATAGAGCCAGTCGCCCTTGAAAACAAAGCTAATGGGGTCTTTCCGGAAATCGTGGTTTGAGTCTGTGGTCTTCTCGCAAACCATATCCATATGTCCCTGAAGAGTTATAACGGGACGGTCTTCATAACCCGGAGTAGCAGGGATGGACATGTAAACATTCAGCACTTCATCGCGCCAGACTTTAATATCTCTTTTCTTAGCCCAATCGACAAGCCAGTCCGAAATGGCCTCTTCGTGTTTTGATTGACGGGGGATCTGTGAAATTTGTTCAAAAACATCTAAAATATTTTGCGTAACTGCATCCATGGGGCACCTGATTTTTTATGTTCAAAGATAAATGTTGCAAGGCAGGATTACAATTGTAAAAAGAAAATTGTTTCTGTTTATTAACATTATTTAGAAAATGGAAGCTGTCATGCTTTCCATTCCTAACTCTTGTAGGCGACAATTACACATTACCCTGCGTTTTACTTCTCATATCTCACGTCTTACAAATTATTTTACTTTCATTTACCTCCTCCACATGTTAAGTTCAAACGCTTTTTATGAACAAGAAACTATGAGGTAATACCATGCGAATGGTCATAATGGACAACTATGATAAAATGAGTGCTTTTACAGCCACACATATTATGGAACGCATTAATAAATTTGAAGCAACAGCTGATAATCCTTTTGTACTCGGATTACCGACAGGTTCATCACCTTTGGGTGTTTATAAAGAATTGATCGCCCTGCATAAGGCCGGAAAAGTTTCTTTCAAGCATGTAGTAACCTTTAACATGGATGAATATATCGGTCTTCCGGAAGATCATTCCGAATCATATCATTACTTTATGCATGATAATTTTTTTCGGCATATTGATATTCCAAAAGACAATATCAACATCCTGAACGGTAACGCAGATGATTTTGAAAAAGAATGTTACAATTATGAAATGAAGATCCAGGCTTATGGCGGTATTGATCTTTTCATGGGTGGTATCGGACCTGATGGCCATATCGCTTTCAATGAACCGGGTTCATCTCTTTCTTCCCGCACCCGTGTTAAATCACTTACTTATGATACTATTCTTGCCAATTCGCGCTTCTTTGATAACGATGTGAACAAAGTTCCCAAACAAGCCCTGACCGTGGGTGTTGCGACCGTCATGGATGCCGGTGAAGTCATCATTCTTGTAAACGGTTATAAGAAAGCCCGCGCATTGCAAAAAATCGTGGAAGACGGTATCAATCACATGTGGACCGTATCTGCATTGCAATTACATCCCCGTGGCATGATCGTTTGCGATGATGAAGCCACCATGGAACTCAAGGTCGGTACCGTAAAGTATTTTAAGGATATTGAAGGAGAAGCGATAGCTTCAGTTTAAGACCTCTCACAAAGACACCAGATATTACAAAGGCTCTAAGGTTTCTTAGGGCTTTTTTTTAATTCAAAATATTTTAACAAAATTCCAAAACAAAAAACATTATTAAAACTTTGTGCCTTGATTGTCTTTGTGCTTTTGTGTGAGGCTCTTTCTCTTTAATTTTTTATTATTAATTCCATTAACTTTTACTTACCTTTTGTGTCAATATTGCGAAAGCAAAAAAGGAAACTCATGAAAAAATTATTGTTACTTATTTTTACACTCTTACTGGCCGTCTCACTGCCCGCTGCGACCCTATCCGGGCTGATCAAAGATATCAAGACCAATAAAGTACTTGAATTTGCAAATGTCGCTGTTTATATCAATGGTACGGAAAATATTATAACAGGGACCATGTCCGGTATAGACGGAACTTTTCGGGTATTCAATGTCCCGGCAGGTGATTACTATCTTGTAGTCTCCTATATGGGTTATGAACAGGGACGCCTTGATGGTGTGACCCTGAATGGGAAAAATGTAGATGTCGGTACCATTATGCTAACGCCCACTTCTCTTAAAATGGAGAATGTGATCGTTGAAGCGGAAAAACCGGCCGTAACATACAAAATTGATAAACGCGTGATCGATGCTTCGCAATTCCTTTCTGCACGAGGCGGAACAGCCATAGAGATCCTTGAAAATGTTCCTTCCGTGGATGTTGATATCGAAGGTAATGTTTCTTTAAGAGGCAGTTCAGATTTCACGGTTATGATCGACGGACGCCCCTCGGTGCTTGAACCCCAGGATGCCCTGGAAAGTATTCCCGCAGCTTCCATTGAAAATATTGAGATCATGACCAATGCCTCAGCTAAATATGAGGCTGAAGGTGGTGCCGGGATCATCAATATCGTTACAAGACGAGATAAACGAATTGGTATTACCGGATTGGCCTCTGTAAATGCCGGAACCAATAATCTTGGTGCTAATGTTCTTTTAAATTATACAAATGAAAAGATCACTGCCTTTATCTCAGTAGACTATAATAAACGCAATTTTACCGGTGCATCTTATGTTGATCGCTTTCTATATTACCCCGATACTACAGCTGAATTCGAGTCAAACGGTATCATAGATCGAGGACGCGGGGGCTGGGGTATTAAAGGTGGCTTGGATTGGTTCATTTCAAAGAATGATGTGATCGGATTTTCTGTAAACTATGGACCTCGCTTAATGGGCGGTAACACTACAACGGATTATATGGTATCTTATTCTGACCCGATTACAGGAACTGTTTATAATAGCTATGATTATACAAGTTATGAAAATTTATATCGTGGCGGGAATCGCTACAGTATCATTGCCGACTATACTCACAAGTTTCCCAAAGAGGAAGAAAATACCACAAGATCAAAAGGTAGCGGACATGGCGGACATGGTGCCAGCACCTCAGTAAGTACAAACGGAAAATCATCCACATCTCACCAAATAAAATTTGAAGCATCTTATTCAAATTGGAATATGGATGAAGAGAGCTTCACTTATCTCGTTGATGAATTCGGTGATACCACGGAAGGGCAGCAAACGACTGAGATCGGTCCTTCTAACAGTATACGTGGTAAGATCGAATATACTCGCCCATTGAATAAAAGCAGTAATTTCGAAACCGGCGTAGATGCTAAATTCAATTGGAAAAGCGATGGGAATGATGTTTATTATTATAATCCCGTAAGTGGAGATTTCGATCTTCAAAATCAATTTTCAAATTATACAGCTTATAAACAAAATACTATTTCGGGCTATATTTTGTATTCCGGAGAATTTGGCCTTTTGGGTTTCCAACCCGGATTGCGAGCCGAGTACACCTATCGCGAGATCGACAGTGATGCCAGTGATTCGGTCTATGTGATCGATAGACTGCATATCTTTCCGACTCTGCATATGTCTTATCAATTACCGGGTTATGTCCAGTTAATGGCTTCTTACACTCGCCGCATCTCTCGTCCACGAGGTTGGCAGTTAGAGCCCTTCTATACTTGGCGGGACGCTTATAACATTCGTGTTGGTAATCCCGGACTTGTACCCGAGATGATCGATTCGTATGATTTTAGCGTGCAGAAGAGTTTTGGCAAGAACTTTGTATCACTTGATGCCTTTTGCAAACGGACTGCGAACAAGATCGAGCGCATACAAACCGTATACGGTGATGATGTGATCTTGAGCACCTATGAAAATGTCGGTACGGATCAATCCATGGGTGTTGAGGTCATGAGCAATCTGAATATATTTAATTGGTGGATGATGAATATCTCCGGGCGTTTATATTATTATCAGGTCTCGGGTGAACTTTATGGTGAAGATTTTGATGAATCCAGTTTGAATTATAGTGCTCGTTTGCGAAATACTTTCATGCTTAATACGGGAACGCGTATTCAGTTTGGATTGAATTACCGTTCAGCTTCCGCCACGGCACAGGGCAGCTCTTCAGGTGGTTTGATGACGGACCTTGGGATTCGTCAGGATTTCTTTGACGGTGTCTTATCCGCGACTTTGCAAGTGCGGGACATTTTTGGCACAGGCTTCCATCAGTATGAGGTCACCACACCTACTTATCACACCTATTCAGAATTTTATCGTGATGCTCCCATGATCTCATTAGACCTTTCTCTGAAGATCAACAATTACAAGAAACAACCGAATGGTAACGGATTTGAAAGCGATGGTTTCAATTCTGAAGACGGTGGTGACTTTTAATATCTTTTACATATAAAGAAACGGGGCTGTTTAGCTCCGTTTTTTATTTGTTGTCATTTCCGTAAGCAGAAAATTTTTCTTGCGCAGGAGCAAAAACCATCTTTTTTATACCTGTCAAATCAACTCTTTGACGAGCCATCCACAAGGAATGATTATCCTGCATCTGTAACCAGCTTTCAGGGCTTCGGCCCAATACTATCGATAATCGCAAGGCCATCTCCGGCGTTAAATTGCTTTCTCCGTTCAATAATCGGGTAAAAGTGGAAGGAGATACTTTCAATTTTAGGGCTATTTTCCTTGAACTCAAATTATTGGGAGTTATGTATAGTTCCCGGATAAATTCACCGGGATGTAGTGGGTTGTACATACTCATCAATGATAATCCTCATAATTTACAATGTGCGCATTCCCATTTTCAAATTTGAAGGTTATACGCCAATTTCCATTCACCGATACAGACCAGATTCCTTTCTTTTGCCCTTTCATTTGGTGTAAGGCAAAACCGGGAATATCCATATCTTCAAGTATCATTGCGGTATCAAGGGCGGTCAACAATAATCTCAGTCTTTTTTCATGACTTGCCTGGATACCTGCCTTTGATCCCGTCATGTAAAATTTTTTTAAACCTTTGTGTTTGAATGACAGGATCATAGTTCAATATATACAATTGCGTAGTGCGCAACAAGCATTATTTTCTTTTTTTTCAACATTTCAACAAAATCAGAACAGCTCATTATCCGCAACACGCTCAACACCCAGCTCTCCGACATGGTTGATCACGTCTTTCGCGCGAATAAATAATTTGTATCGGAATTCACTGTAATTTTCATCTTCCGGATTAAAGCTTAAAATATTGACATCTCCGGCTTCGTGGATAAATTTATCATCACCGATATAGATCCCTACATGCGTAATGCGTTCACTGCCATCTTCACGATATAAACCAAAGAATAAAAGGTCACCCGGTTTGAGTTTATCAAGTTCCTGATTCCCTTCTGCTACTGTTTTGCCTACAAATACTTGTTGAGAAGCATCGCGTGGCAGATAAACTCCATGCAGGAACATCACAGTGCGAATAAAGCCTGAGCAGTCCAGCATCTTTGTGGAAGTCCCACCCCAAAGATAGGGTCGTCCCATATAAGTATGTGCCATTTTAATTACGCTTTCGGCAGATATATCCACTGATTCTTTCCATTCATTGAAATTCATGCAATTTTCTGCTTCTACATAACCTTCCCGTCCATCCGGGTAAGCGACTTTGATATAATCCCCTTTCATGCCCAGCTCTTTTAAAAAACACTTTGCCGTAATATCGCCAACTCTGGCAGACCCGGAAGAAGCTTCTTTGTAAACAAAACCGGCATCAGCCAAGTAAATGATCTTTTTGGCATTGCGCCAATCTTTAAATTCCTTGGGTGTCATTGCCGTGAATGCAGATTTTTCTATCCACCCCAAATAACCGTCGGGGGTCTGTACATAGTGATCGCTGCCTTTGGTATCCTTTTTATAAACTCGTATTGGAACACCAAGCACTGCCTGTGTTGCCATTTCAGTCCGCGCTGAGGGTTCAACCCGGATATTGGCTACTGAACGGTTTACAACGCCGTAGATCTTTCCTTCCAATTCCCGGTCGGGAAGCAGGCGGATCTTGTTTGCAACTGTATAACCTTCATTTTCCAATGCGTAAACCAGTGATGCCAGTCCTTTTGAACTATTCATCTCTCCGCTAAGTGTAAGGGTTTTTCCTTCTTGTGTGAACTCTACATCAAAAATGTTAACCCGGCGATCCGGGCAAACTTCATTTTTAGTATTATCAATAAATTTTTGTACAGGCTGTACCGGAACATCCGAGCAGGATATTAAAAGAGCGACAGATAAAAAGATCATCAGTATTTTCTTCATGTTTTTTCCTTGTTTTTGTAAATGAATATAATAAATGCACTTCCCAATAGGAATAAAAATTCATCTTCTGTAAATACCCAATCTTCAATTTGCTTTTCATTGGCTTCTGTGTATATTTCCCTATATTAAGGAAACTCAAAAAGGATATTTTCATGAAACATAGACATATTTTATCAATGCTTATCTTGGTGCTTTTTGCAAGTCTTCTTACGGCACAGATCATACCCGACCTGCCTAAGTATAAAACCCTGAAATGTGACTTTCACATGCATACGATTTTCTCGGATGGCCTGGTATGGCCAACTATCCGCGTTGATGAAGCCGTTGATGAAGGCCTTGATGCCATCGCCATTACAGATCATCTTGAATACCTGCCACATAAAAAGCATGTATCCACCGACAAGAATATTTCCTTTGAGATCGCTAAAAGAAAAGCCGACAGGAAAGGCTTGATCTGTATTGCCGGTGCCGAGATCACCCGCTGGATGCCGCCGGGACATTTGAATGCGATATTCCTCAAAGACGCAAACAAACTGGTCATAGATGATTTTCTAAGCGTCATAGAGGAAGCGATCGATCAAGGTGCCTTTATTTTTTGGAACCATCCGGGCTGGATCGTGCATCAGCCGGATAGGGTCGTTCGCTGGTATGATATCCATACAACCCTGGTTGAACGCGGCTGGATGCATGGTATTGAATTTGCCAATACACATGAATATTATCCTGCTGTTCTCGAATTCACGAACAAACATGAACTGGCTCATTTCGGTAATTCCGATGTTCATGGGATCGTATATCATGATTTCCTAAAAAAGAATGCACACCGGCCACTGACCCTGGTTTTTGCTGAGGAACGATCCGAAGAAGCCATTAAAGAAGCGCTTTTTGCAAGACGAACTATCGCTTTATCTGAAGATGATGTATTGGCCGGACCCGAAGAGTTATTGTATCAATTCGTCGAAGCTTGTATAAATATTGAAAATGTGGACGGAGAAATTAAAGTAAGCAATCTGTCTGAGATCCCCTTTATCTTTGAACGATCCGATCTCGGCGAGTTTACCCTCGGGGCGCTTGGGGAAGTGAAATTACCCGGTGCCGGAGAATGGGTCATCATGAATACTTTTGTTGACAAAAATAATCATTTAATTTTGAAACTCAGTCAATAAACCTGCTATTCAAATCATGCTTTTTGAGCAATTGTTTTTTTATCTTGCAAAGTGAAAAACTTACGCTTATCTTCTCGAAAATTTGAATAAGAGGTAAATTTTGAGTTCATTTAACGAATTACTATGTCCCAAATGCGGAGAAGCGCTAAACAAGGAATCACTCCGAACCCGCTTGTTTTGCCCAAAATGTAAAACGAACTTAAAAAATGATGTGTACATCGATTTTTTAGAATATATCATTGAACAAGGTATTGTCGACAGCATTGATTTCTTTGATACTTCCCTTTTTGGGAATGACTTTCTGAAATATGAAAGCAATGAGATGGATGGTGAACATGATATTGCCGCTGTTGAGAACAACAATCCTCAGAATTTTCTTGATGATAATATGATCTCCATCGAAGATGAATTCATTGCGGACATTGAATCTTCTCAGGGAAATCAGGATGATTTCACGGTCTTCGAAATTGAAAGTGATGACGACGATGAATAAAGACAATAAAAATACCAAACGCATTGAGATCAACATCAATGAAAAAACTGCTCAGGGTAAATACGCGAATCTTCAGATCGTGACCCACAGTCCCGGCGAATTTATTCTCGATTTCTGTCAGGTATTGCCCGGACTTCCAAAAGCACAAGTTATCTCCCGCATGATCCTCTCTCCCCAGCACGCCAAAGCTCTGATGAAAACACTGGGTGCCAATATTGCCCGCTATGAACAGAATTTTGGCGAGATCAAAGAACTTCAGCATGCAGGACAACCGCAATTGCAGTTCCAGCCGGAAAAAGAAGAAGAGATCGTTAATTAATAGATATAATTAACATTTTAATAAGTTATAGGCCCACGATTCATTTGTGGGCTTTTTTATTTTTGAAATGATGAACTATGAACTATGAATTAAAGAAAGATTATTCATCATTTATAGTTTATCGTTTATAGTTTCTTCAAAAGATCATATTAAACCGTAAGCTCCCGGATTGATTATAAACTTTGGAAAGACCTGTCTGGCTGATCTGCTCCAGCCTATAACTCAGAGTAACAATATTTGAAAGTTGAAAAGACACAACACCCCCGAGTCGCAAGGAGTGGAAGGATTCTGAACGGGTATCCATATCGGTATATCGGAAATCTTTACGATAGGAAAAAATAGGGCCTAGGGCAACATTCCATTTTTTTCTTCGGTATCCCGGGGTCAGTTCAAACTTGATCGTATATTTACTATCTGTGATCTCCTGAATAAAATTATCCCAATCCAGCAAACCGTTATCCTCAAAGCGTAAGAACATATAAGCACGAAGATATAAAGTTGGTGTAAAATAGTACTGAATATTTTGCTGAAGTTTTAATCCCCTGAAAACCATGCTTTGAACATGAACGAAAGCGGAATCCTCATGATCGTAGACAAAATAATTCGCGTAAAGTTCCTGCTTCGAATTCCAGCGAATACGTTGAGGAATATGGGTCTTGACTTCCGAACGGATCGAGAATACCCTGTTCCAATGATTCTGGGCCGATCGTTGATGAAAAAGATAAACATAGTGATGTACAAAGAAATTTCCACCCAGTGACATTGTAGTATAATTGTCAATGCGATGATGCCACATAGGTGAAAGTGAGTAGGTCAGCTCATCACGGTCATCGTAGTTATTGGTATCCGGTGTATCATAATATAAAAGTGAACCAATATAATTCGCGGACACACTATCTCTTTCCGAGATCCGCCATGATAATCTGGCCAATACATTATTCTTGTTGAAAATATAGTCGGAGGGAAGTGAGATATTCGGATCGGTCGCCGTTGTTCTGCTTTGTTTATAATCATTCACAAAACCCACATAACCATTAAAAGCGCCTGACTGCGCAAGTAGTCTTATATCATTTCGCAGTGTAAGAAATTGACGATTTCTGGTTACTTTTTCATCATAATATGAAAAACTCAAGCCATCTGAAGAACTGCTGAATCCTGCTTTATAATCAATAGCTATTTTTTCACTAATAGGATAATACAGATCATTCCGAATATAAGTCGTTAGATTCAAACGCTCTTCCGTATCAGCTTCGCGACTAACATAGTACTCACGATCATATGCTTTGAATCCGGCTGAAAAAGTATTCTTAAGACGTGAACTCTTACGTACCCGGAAAGTAATTCGATTATCAAAGGTATAATTTCTTCTTTCACCCATCTGTGAATAATCCCAATTCAATTCCGGATAAAAGAGAAGTCCTGATCGATTGCGATCCAACTCAAGTCCGCCGTACATTCCCATATCACGAATACCAAGACGTGTTTCCCCCGCATAGCCGCTTTCCAGCATAAGATTATAATTATTGTTCTTATAATCACCTTTTATACCCAGGCGGCCCTGATCATAATCATAGGCATGATAAGTTTGTCCGTTCTGGAATAAAAAATATTTACCGGTCAGCCCCAAGCGGAGCTTGGGCGTCAAAGCGTAGAAAAGATCAGTGATAATATCGGTTTGGGTTTTCAGTCGTGATGTCTCGCTGTAGATCGAGGAAGTATTTGAAATTTTATTATAAACATAGAATTTACCCAAACTGCTTGAGAAACGATTCCATCCTCCAAACTGATAATAGTGGTTTAATTGGTTGGCATATACCATGGTCGTATCAGCTGCATGAACGATGGCCGATAAAAGCACCAACAGAAGCACCATAATGTATAATGTTCTTTTCATGATCATTTATCAATCAAGCGGAATCCTTGTTCATCCATATATCCGTAAGAACGATATGATATCCAATCTCCCAAGATGGCCAAAGTTTTGTTGTCCCGGTTTTCAATATAAGGATAATGTACATGCCCGCTGAGAGCAATATCATAACCTTCTTCCAACTTTTCTCTTAGATAGTCGCGTAATTTTGCGACAAGAAGCTCTGATATTCGCGGTAGTTCGGGAATATCCCTATTGTAATGACTCACTTGTTCACCAAGCCGATATATCCAATTAATTGGCAGTATCTTTAACATATTGATCGCAAGAGGATTTCGCAGGATCTTTCTGACCCGGAGATATTGTTTACTTATATAGGCTACATGATCACCATGCTGGCAATAAAATCGTTTGCCTTCCCAGATAAATTGCAGAGCATCGGGATAAAAGTGAATACCCAGCTCGCGTGTCAGGTAACCTTCTATCCAATAATCGTGATTACCTCCAAGATAGTGGATCTCAATACCTGCATCCAGGATAGATCGCAGAGCATCAATAACCTGAATTAAGGAAGGTGGGATATGGTTATTTTTATCGAACCAAAAATCAAAGAAATCCCCTAGAATAAATAAGGTGCCTTTGCTTTCACGGACATGTTTAAGTAAATCAAGTATATCGTTCAAGCGCTTTTTCTGTTCGGGACCGGTTTTTGTGGATATGTGATTATCCGATAAAAAATAAAATGGAAGTACCAATCTCTCTGATTGAAGATCGGACACTGTATGGAAACTTGTATTCATGTTTTCTTAACGGTTTCTACCGCTTTTAATGGTTAGATTTTTGAGTTTTTTGGTCAGCTCATCTGAGGGTTCAAATTTATCCAATTGCCAAATCCAGTTATTCACGATCGTGCCCGGCAAATTCATACGAGCCGAACCGCCCAATCCAAATAGATCCTGTATGGGAATCACCGTCCACATGACATTGGATTTAAATGCCATTTCGGTCAGTGCCCAAGCTACAGTATCCGCATTGCACTGAGAGTACTTTGACAACATATGTTTTTCATGCTTACTGGCTTTATCGTACCAACCCCGGGTTGTATTGTTATCATGTGTCCCGGTATAGACAACAAAATGATCTTTGGGATCATAATTTTCAGGAAGAAAAACATTACTTTCATCACTGTTAAAAGCAAATTGAAGGATCTTCATACCGGGGTAATTAAACTCCTGACGAAGGGCAGTCACATCTTCTGTGATCACGCCCAGATCCTCAGCAATAATTGAAAGATCGGGAATGCGTTTATGCAGGACTTTAAAAATATCAGCACGAGGACCATTTACCCATTTACCCTTTTTAGCCGTGGGAGCTCCGTAGGGTACTTCATAGGCGGCACAAAAACCGCGAAAGTGATCAATACGAATAATATCGGCATGGATCTTGCCGACCATGGCCCGTTCTACCCACCAGGTATAATCATCTTTTTCTATGGCGGCCCAGTCATAATGGGGCTGAGCCCAAAGTTGGCCGGTTGCCGTAAAAAGATCGGGCGGTACACCGGTCCAAACCTGTGGAAATCCTTCTTTATTTAATTTAAAAAGATTGCGGTGTGCCCAAACATCTGAAGAATCACCCGAAATAAATATTGGGATATCTCCGATCACACGGATACCTTTTTTATTGGCATAGGATTTCAGTTCTTTCCATTGAGTAAAAAGTATGTATTGTTCAAATTTAAATTTCAGGATCGCATCAGCTTGATCTTTTTCCCATTCAGCGATAGCATCTTTTTGGCGATCACGTAGTCCCCGGGGGAAATTATACCAGGTTAATCGATAATGATCGTGCATGGTCATAAACAATGCGGCATCATGTAGCCAGTAGGCGTGCTCACCGCAAAAATGATCGAAAGCACTTTTATCTTCTTTTTTCAGCCAATTCGTATAAGCTAAAGCAAGCGCACTTTCCTTTACTCTATTTTGATCTTCATTGATAAATGAATTCCAGTCGGCCTCGCTTAATAAGCCTTTATTGCGAAGCATTTCCGGGCTTACATAACCCGTATAGATAGCATTGGCCGAAAGCGAGGTGTAGGGAGACCCCATATCGTCCGGAAAGGTCAGAGGCAGTATCTGCCATAGGGATTGCCCGGTTTTTTCCAGCCAATCGACAAATCGATAGGCTTCAGGTCCAAAATCACCTTTCCCCCATTTATTGGGAAAAGAACTTACATGCATCAGGATACCGGAGATACGATCGGTCATTAATTCCTCTTAAATAAAGTTTTTAATATCCGTTTTAAGTTTGAACAGCAGATTTCGCCAATCTGTCAGATTTATGTCGTGATCCCAGTGTTCCTCAAGAAGTTCATCGGGAGTGCCTCTGAAAATTCGTTGAACCATGGTGAAGATCAATATAACATCATCGATATAATTGATGATCTGCAGTGGAAAGCGCTTGAGGTTTTTAAATTTAAGATTGACCGGCAGGATCAAATATAAAGCTGAACCACCTATCCACCATTTGATCTCACGCGGTGTTCGATCATCGCGAAGCAAGCGATAGAAAAGTTTCAAGAGAGAGGGAATTCCTCTTGCGATCTCTTTGAGTGCTTCTTTGGTTGAAACATCCAAAGGATAAGAAAGTTTTTCATTGTCCATATTACACCTCGAGTATTATTTCTTTTTTTTCAATTTTCTTCAGAGAGCCCGACAACCAAAAGTAAGCAATGGTAGCTGCAACAAAGGAGGAAATGACTTGAGCAAGGAAAACTCCTTCTACTCCCCGATCAAATACGCGTGTAAACAGCAAAGCCAAAGGTAAAATGATCACAGCGATACGCAATGTGGTAAGTATCAAGCTAGGCATACCATTACCTAATCCTTGAAACACCCTTCCGGATATCATACCAACCACAATAAAGGGATAGGCAAATATAACATATCGTACATAAGTAACTCCCGTATCAATAATGGCGGGGTCTGAAGTAAACATTTTCATAAAATAGGGAGAAATGAAATAGAATAAAAGACCAAAAGTCACTGCAAGTATTTCACCCCAGCGAATAACATATAGCCAGGTTGTACGGATCAGATCAATTCTCTTGGCACCATAAAGCATCCCCACCAAGGTCACTAAAGATCCCGCAAGTCCCATGATGGGCAAGAAAAACAATTGATCCAAACGCATCCCGATCCCAACTGCGGCAACCGTATCGGAGCCAAAGTAAACAACAATTCGATTGTAAAGCATCTGTCCGAAAGACATGATCACCATAGAGAGGGCGGCAGGTAAACCGATCTTGAATGTTGTACCGATGATCTCCCATGAAAACGAGAAATCGCTGAATTTGAATTGTACCAGGCTGTCTTTTTTGACAAAGAAAAATATAATATACAAAACCGTTACAATAAATTGTGCGGTAATGGTTGCCCAAGCGGCTCCTGCTATACCAAGCTTAAAAACAAAAATAAACAGCGGGTCCAGGCCAATATTGATCACGGTACCAATGATCATAAATCGCACAGGCGTTTTTGCATCTCCTTCTCCGGACATGATCGAGCGAAAGAAAACGCTTAAAATATTGAAGATGAATCCAAAAATGATGATCTGAAAATATTGCACAGCCAAATCAATAATATTTTCCGGTGCACCCAGTAATTTAAAGATCGGATAGCGAAAAACAATACTGACCGCTGAGATGAACACACCCAGTACAACACCCATTAAAACAGCATGCTCTGCTGTATTGTTTGCCCGGTGCGTATCTTTGGCGCCCAATGCTTGAGAAATAACGGCGGTAATACCAATACCCAATCCAAAACAAATTGAGATAGCAAAAAACACAAAGGGAAGATTGAATTGCATGGCAGCAATTGCATCTGTGGAGATCTTACTAACAAAGAAAGTATCGGTCAGACTATAAAGATACTGAACCATCATTCCCAATAGCATAGGAAGCGTCAAAGTCCAAACCGCTTTCTTTGGGTTGTTGATAAAAGTTTGTACGCGTGTGGATTTATCTGTCATTCTTTTCCTTTTCGGTAAGTGTAAAAAGTAATCGTTTCTTCCCCGAAAAGAAAATACTTTATCGGATTTTCTTAATGTATATATAGGATTATATTTAATTTATAGCGCTAATTATTGATACCAAAAATATCTGACGATCTTTAATGGATCTTCCGGGGATTGAAAAAATAATATACCATAATGATGACCGAATATAATTCCAATCGTCCCAACAGCATGCTAAAAGTCAAAACCACTTTGGAAATATTATCAAAGAAAGCATAATTTTCGATAGCTCCCACACGAGCAAGTCCCGGTCCGATATTACTCAATGTTGCAATTGACGCGGCAAAGGAAGTGACAATATCATAGCCTCTAAACGTCAGAAAAAGATTGATTATAACAAAAAGTCCAATAAAAAGAATAATAAATGCGATCACATTTTTCATAACATATTCTTTTACATTTTCTTTGCCGATCTTAAGAGAGAATATGGCATTGGGATAGGTAAGCTTTCTAATTTCTTTTGCAACAAATTTACCGCCGATCATGATACGGATTTGTTTCATACCGCCACCGGTTGAACCCGCACAACCACCTGCAAACATCAATAATACTAAAAGTATCTTTGAAAATGTTGGCCATATTTCAAAGTTCGCGGTTACGAAACCGGTTGTCGTTGTAATGGACATTACCTGAAAAGAAGCATATCGCAAGGAAGTCCAGAAGTTGTAACCCACATTTGACTTAAATATACTAAAGGTAACAAGCAAGATGGCAATAGCTAGAATGCTGACATAAAAACGCCACTCACGATTTCGGAAAACTTTGCCAAGACGACCTTGGATCACGAAAAAATGCAGTGCAAAATTGGTACCGGCAAGGAACATAAAAACCAGGATCACCATCTCGATATATACACTGTTAAAACCTGCAATGGAGGCATTCAGAGTTGAAAAACCACCGGTTGCCAATGTTCCAAAAGTATGGCATAAGGCAGTGAACAGATCCATACCGCCAAACATAAGTAAACCGGTTTCCATCACAGTCAGGCCAATATAGATCAACCATAATATCATGGCAGTGTTTTTTACTTTTGGGCTGATCTTGTCTTTTGTCGGTCCTGGAACTTCGGCCCGAAAAAGCTGAGTTGAGCTTAAGCCAAGAACCGGTAGAATGATAATTGCCAGTAGAATAATACCCATTCCACCCAACCAGTGAGTTAAACTGCGCCAAAAGAGAAGACCTTTGGGAACGATCTCAATATTCGTTAAGACAGTTGCACCTGTCGTAGTAAATCCCGACATGGTTTCAAACACACAATCAATAAAATTTCCATCAAACATACCATTAAAGAAAAACGGCAAGGCTCCAAAAATAGCTGCGGATATCCATCCGAGTGAAACAATAACAAACCCTTCTCGTGTTCTTAACGGCTTATCGGATCTAAAACTCAGTGCAAGAACAAGCCCGACAATTAAGGTAATTCCAATACTGAGCAAGAGATCAAGCGTGTCTCCTGAAGCATAATAAATCGAAAAGAATAAGGGCAGGCACATCGAGATCGATAGTATGACCAGAATGATACCTTGTATTTTCAGAATTGCTTTCCAGTTCATATCAGTTTCACCTATGCGAACAATTTTTCGGTTTGTTTTTTTGATTCCGGAAGCACAAATACGATAATTATATCGTTCATCTTGATCTCTTCATTTCCGTGTGGAATGATCACTTCATTATCTCTGAAGATCGCGCCAATGATCATACCCGAAGGAAATTTTACTTTACTTAAGGGCGTATTTAATATTGAAATATCTTTTGATATCTTGATCTTGATCGTTTCTGCGTCAATATAGGGTACCGGTGTAACAGAAAGAATACCACCTTTACGGCAATACTTGATGATCTCAGCGAAGGCAAGAGATTCTGTAGAAAATACCGAGTCGATTTCCTTTAGCTGGTTAACAATAGGGCTAATTGCAACATTGGAAATATTACATACGGCCTTGTGGGCGTTATTTTTCTTTGCCAGCACAGCGGAAATAATATTGTGTTCGTCATTTCCCGTAACACAGACAACAAAAGAATTTTCCATATCCAGATCAGACAAGACCTTCTGATTTGTACCCGAACCATGAATAATAAGAACATTATCCAATTCTTCGGTCAAACGGGCACATACTTGTTCGTCCTCTTCTATGATCGTAACTCTTCTGCCTTCTTTGACTGCTTTTTTTGCAAAATTGCTTCCGATCCGGTTACCACCAACGATCACAACGCTTTTGATCTTAACTTTGGAAGCAAAATAGAGATTGATCACCTCTTTAAGGATATCGGCTTTTCCGATAATATAGAGTTTATCACCGGTATGCAACACATCGTCACCTCCGGGGATCAATACTTCATTGTCTTTTTTAATGGCAATGATACGGATCTTATCCCATATTTTATTTTCCAGGGTGATATCCTTTAATTTCATTCCGTTACCGTAAAAATGTTCATTGATCACCGTACCGATAATTTTTACATTTTCGTGAATGAAATGAATATGCTCCATAGCATCCGGCTCCGAAATGAGATCGCTGATCTTATTGATAGATAATTGCTTTGTAGCAACGGTTTTATCGATCCCGAAGTCTGACGGAAGATTTGGAGGACCCGGGAAGTAGTGTAAATAATTTTCAACCTTAGCGATGGTTGTTGCTTCGCTGAGTTTTTTTACCAGTCCGCAGGAAACAATATTGACATTATCATTATTACTCAACGCCAAAAAAAGATCCGCTTTTTCCACATTGGCTTGCAATAGGCGTTTAACATCATTTCCATCGCCATTGATGACCAATGCGTCTAAGCTGTCGTTTAAAAATTGTGCCTGTTTTTTGGATTTCTCAATAACGGTAATACTATGGTTTTCACGGATCAATTGTTCAGCCACCATGGACCCTAATTCACCACCACCGACAATTACAATATTCATATAATAACGCTACCTTTCATCAGGATTATCATACTTTCTACACTTATTAAAAAGGTATTTGATAAATAGTTTTTTTCTGTTGTTTATGTCTCACTTTATACAACATGGGCGAATGTAATGAAAATGTACTTTAAAAAACAATGATTTTCGTTATTAGGCTAAAAGACAAAAAGGAAGCGTTTTGCTTAATCCTTGCATTTTTTAACATGTATTCATTGGATTTTTTTCTTGTTCGCCGAAGTTCCCAGTTGGAACAAAGGCGAAACATACAAAAGCTAAAGGCGACCTCTGGAATATACAGTAAGCAGTAGACAGTGATCAGAAAGAAGTTAAACCAGAAATCAACTTTGTTCTTTTTACTTTTATCTTTTGTCTTTAATTGTCAATTGTCCTCTATCAATTGTCAATTAAATTACTTCCCGCAAAAGAAAATCCTTTGTATCTTTTGTTCAAATAAATTAATGAGGTCTGCATGTTCCGAAAAATCCCTTTGATCATTTTGATACTGATCCTGCTAATTGGATGTGAAACTCCTTTACCCGAGTTAAGTCCAATAGATAAAGTTACGGCCGATACACTGGATATCAATGCCGAATATCTCCGCGAACTCCTTGCAAAACCTTTATATGAATTCAATGAGAAGGATGTAGATACCTATCTTCCCTATTTACAATATACTATTCCGGATCTACGCGAACGCATGAAACATCTTGCTCGCAAGAATCTAGGACAAGCTTACGAGATCTATCTTCTCGGAGAATATCCTGTCGAAATATATGATCGACAACCACTTTACATTTTGGATAAAAGCGATTGCGTTGTCTTCACCGAACATATTCTTGCCATGGCGATGG
>JAYEJI010000179.1:5237-7842 GCA_034660515.1 Fidelibacterota bacterium | reverse complement strand
CTTGTGCATTTTCAGGATCGCACCGCTTGACTGGGAATTACCTAAATTCAGGTCGGGACAATATTGTCCACTCGGACTTCCGCCAACAGCGGATCGTGTACCTTATTCGGTACCGGAAGAGAAGTACTGCCCTCCCGACAAATTGATAAAACGACCTTATTCCATTGCATCAAGTTCATCTCAAAATAACTATCTGGAATTTTATATCAAGATGGTGGATAATGGTGCTTTAACCCCTCGTTTATTTGCCCTTAAAAATGGTGATAAACTTTGGATGCGTGAAAAAGTATTTGGTATGTTCACCTTAGATGACATTCCAAGAGATAAAAATGTGATATTCTTTGCAACAGGAACCGGCCTTTCACCATATATGAGTATGTTAAGATCTCATTTAACGACTGATACAGGCAGAAAATGGGCGGTTGTACACGGTGCATCGAATTCATGGGACCTTGGATATCGCGATGAATTGATCGTAATGGAACGTTTTTGTAAAAATATGAAATATATTCCTATTATCAGTGATCTGACTAAAGAACCAACGCGTTGGCATGGGGAAGTCGGTTTTCTTGATAGAGCCTGGAAAGATAAACTTATTGATAAAGCATGGGGTGAAGAAGTAACACCTGAAAATTCGGTGGTTTTCCTTTGCGGCCATCCTATAATGGTAGAAGGAATGGAAGAGCTTTTGCAGGCTGAAGGTTATACTCAACAAACACGACAAACACCGGGTTCATACATTAAAGAGAAATTCGGTTAAAGGAGGAAGTATGGCTGTGGATCAAAAAATATGGGATACTATTCAGGACTTTCCCAAAATAGATCTGCACTGTCATCTTGATGGTTCGGTTCGCCCGGAAACCATTCTTGAATTGGCAAATGAAAACGATATTAAATTACCATATCAAAATTTGGAAGATATGGTCGATTATTTGCATTGCAAGAATGCTGTATCACTCGAAGACTATTTAAAACGCTTTGATATAACTTTAGCTGTAATGCAGGATCCCAAATCTGTTGAACGCATTTCGTATGAATTATGTGAAGATGCGGCCAAAGAAAATATCAAATGGTTGGAGATCCGCTATTCGCCTATTTTACATACCCATAGAGGTATGAAGACCATGGATAACCTGGAAGCAGTTATCCGTGGAGCCAGAAAGGCCGAAAACGAATTTGGTATTCGCGGAGGAGTAATTGTCTCGGGTATGCGCTCTTTTGATCCCATGATCTCAATAGAATTGGCAGAACTGGCTGTTGCCTACAAGAACAGGGGAGTCATCGGTTTTGATCTGGCAGGTCCGGAAGAAAATTATCCGGCTAAGGACCATGAAGAAGCTTTTCGTCTCGTTCTTAAGAACAATGTAAATATTACCATTCATGCCGGTGAAGCTTATGGACCTGAAAGTATTCATCAGGCTGTTCATTATTGCGGGGCGCATCGAATCGGTCATGGAACTCATCTATCAGAAGATGGTGGATTAATGAACTATATTAATGACCACCGTATCTGTCTTGAGATCTGTTTAACCTCGAATTTACAGACGCGCTCGGTGAAATCGATAGAGCAACATCCATTTAAGTTTTATCGGGATTACGGATTACGCTTAAGTTTGAACACCGATAATCGTCTAATGTCAAGTACGACGGTAACCGATGAATTGTATTTGGCATATAAAGCGTTCAATTTAGATTTGGAAGATATAAAAAGTATCATCATTGATGGATTTAAAAGTGCATTTATCCATCATCGAGAGAGAACGATCATGGTAAAAGAGATCGCAAAAGAACTCGATAAATTTATTCGCCTTTAAATACGAGTGTACGAGGGTGCGAGAGTACGAACGTATGAATATATTTGCCACAAAGCTGATAGCTGACTGCTGATAGCTGAAAGGTTTTATTTGAAAGAGATCGAACGCAAATTTCTTGTCCTGAATGAGGACTATAAAATTGGTTCTAAACCGGTTCATGTACTTCAAGGCTATATGCTATATGCTGCTGATGGACATGCACGTGTACGAATAGTTGATGGAAAATCCGCAGTTATTTCAATCAAAAAAAGTATTTCTACTGTCAGCAGATGGGAGTTCGAATACGAAATTCCAATTTCTGATGCGCGATTAATGTTAGATAAACTTTGTAATGATCATATTATAGAAAAGAACCGCTATTTCCCGGAATTTGAAGGTAAAAAATGGGATGTGGATGAATTTCTTGATGCCAATATCGGACTAACTGTCGCTGAGATCGAATTGGGATCCGAGGATGAGTATTTCGACAAACCTACATGGGCAGGCGAAGAAGTTACGCATGATCTAAGATATTTGAATGCGCATTTGGCAGAAAATCCTTTTGTTAACTGGTGATTTTCAATTTTCACGGGGTTTAAACCCCGTGTTACTGAAGCACTTTTAAGTAACACCGGATTTTAATCCGGTGGTAATTCAACGAATATTCCATACCGTATATCCTGCGATCTTGTCAAAAAACAATCCAATTCATCCTGAAATCTTGTCAAAAAGTCATCTTGTCAAAAAATCCATTTCTAAACCATAATTTAAATGTTATATTTCGTCGTTGTTTTTAACGGAGGCAGTACATG
>JAYEJI010000179.1:0-5137 GCA_034660515.1 Fidelibacterota bacterium | reverse complement strand
ATCTTGTCAAAAAACAATCCAATTCATCCTGAAATCTTGTCAAAAAGTCATCTTGTCAAAAAATCCATTTCTAAACCATAATTTAAATGTTATATTTCGTCGTTGTTTTTAACGGAGGCAGTACATGAAGGTTTTGATCATCAATTCGGGAAGTTCGTCAGTTAAATATCAGATCATTGATACAGTCACAAAAGACTACCTTGCAAAAGGTTTGGTTGAAAGTATCGGCTTGGATCGCTCCAAGATCAAGCATGAGAAAAAAGGTGTTGATAAAGTTGCCTTTGATAAGAATATCCCCGATCATAATGCCGCTATTGAATTTGTACTTTCCATCCTAATTGACAAAGAACACGGGGTACTGGATAGTTTTAATGACTTGGATGCTGTTGGACATCGTTTGGTTCATGGTGGTGAACATTTTAACTCCTCAGTTTTGATCACTGATAATGTGATGGAAGTCATGAATGATTGTATCAAACTGGCACCTCTTCACAATCCCGCAAATATCGCAGGTATCAAAGCCGCAAAGGCTCTTCTTCCAAATATACCCATGGCCGGTGTGTTCGATACGGCTTTCCATGCTTCGATGCCCGATTATGCTTATATGTATGCGTTTCCTCGTGAATATTATGAAAAATACGGAATTCGCCGTTATGGATTTCATGGAACATCACATTACTATGTTTCTCGTCGTTTTGCGGAATTGGTTGGCAAACCGATCGAAGAATTAAATTTGATCTCCTGTCATATTGGTAACGGAGCTTCCGTTACAGCGATCAAAGGAGGTAAATCTATCGATACCTCAATGGGCTATACTCCTCTTGAAGGTTTGATGATGGGTACCCGAAGCGGAGATGTGGATGGCGGTGCTTTGCTCAAGATCGCCGAATATGAAGACATGTCCATCAATGATATGAACATGATGTTGAACAAGAACAGCGGTATCTTGGGGATATATAAGAAATCCTCTGATCTGCGTGATTTAGAAGAAGATGTTGAAAAAGGTGATAAAAACGCGGAACTTGCATTCAATATGTACAATTACCGCATTAAAAAATATATCGGTTCCTATGCCGCAGCTCTTGGCCGGGTAGATGGCATTATCTTTACCGGTGGAGTTGGTGAGAACGGTGACCTGACCCGCGGTCCTGTATGTAATAATATGGAATACATGGATCTTTATCTTGATGAAAAGAAGAACAAAGAGGTCATCCGCGGTAAAGAAGGCTTCATTCATGCCGACAATTCCAAAGTGAAGATCGCAGTCATCCCCACCAACGAAGAACTGGTTATTGCTCTAGAGACCGAAGCAATTATTCACGACAACTGAACTTAATTTAAATCATTTTTATCCCGCGCTTTTAGCGACCACATTGTATTACAGGAGTTTTTTATGTTAGCACCTGAAAATATTAGAGAAGAATACGAAGAGGTTCTGAAAAAATACGAAGAAGTCTCCGCCTATATCAATCTTGATGAAAAAGATGCTCAGATCAAAAAATTACGGATCAAAACCCTTGAACCTAACTTCTGGAACAATAATATTGCCGCTCAAAAAGTAACCAAAGAGATCTCTAATCTCGAGTTTGAGATCAAGCGTTGGAAAAATATGAGTGTTTTGCAAGATGATATCGATCTTCAATGGATGCTTTTAGAAGAAGAAAGCGGTGATCTGGAAGAATTGGATAAACTGGTAAAAGAATTTTCTAAAAGCATTTATGATCTTGAGATCGAAAAGCTGCTTTCCGGTGAACAGGATAAAAATAATGCCATCTTAGTTATTCATCCCGGAGCGGGAGGGACAGAATCTCATGATTGGGCCTCTATGCTCTACCGTATGTATACCCGCTGGATGGAACGCCGCGGTTATGATTATCATGTCCTGAACTTCCAGCCCGGTGACGAGGCAGGTATTAAAGAAGCTGTCATAGAGGTTACAGGCGCCTATGCTTACGGTTACCTCAAAGCTGAGATCGGTGTGCATCGCTTGGTGCGTATTTCACCATTTAATGCTCAGGGTAAACGTCAGACCAGCTTTGCATCGGTTTTTGTCTATCCTGAAGTCGATGATGATATTGAGATCGAGATCAATCCTTCAGATCTGCGTATCGATACCTTCCGTGCCAGTGGAGCCGGTGGTCAGCATGTCAATAAGACCGATTCAGCGATCAGGATCACTCATATTCCTTCGAATATTGTCGTTTCGTGTCAGAACGAGCGCTCCCAGCATAAGAATAAAGAATCAGCTCTGAAAGTTCTAAAATCACGCCTTTATGAAGAAGAGCTGAAAAAGCAGCAGGCCGAAAAAGCCGAACTGGATAAAGCCAAGACCGATATAGGCTGGGGAAGCCAAATCAGGTCTTATGTTTTCCAACCGTACACACTCGTAAAAGATACCCGCACAGCCCACGAAACAGGCAATTTACAGAATGTCATGGATGGTGATATCGACGGCTTTATTCAGGCCTTTTTGAAATGGAACATTCAATAAGAATCAAGAGCCAAATCCAAAAAACAAGAGACAAGAACCAGGATCCAAGTACAAGATTCAAGATACAAGAGCCAAGAAAAGTAATTTTTTTTAAATCATAATCTTGAATTATCTTGTTTCTTGATTCTTGTCTCTTGTATCTTGAATTGTTTGGAACTATTTTAAATTGCAATCACTTAAAACAGCGTTTACTTACTCAATAATGGAGATCATAATGAAAAAAGTAATTATTTCAATAATGTCAATGATAATGCTGGTGATCGTATTTTCCGGGTGTAATAACATTATTGTAGATAAAGACCAATTCGACTTACTTGATACTGTTACCATTGCGATTAATGAAAAACTATATGAAAATCCAAATCTTTGGGTTCGTCTGGATAGTATCACCAAAGATGATCGCTGTTACGAAGATCTGCTTTGTGGTTTCGAAGGTTCTGTAGTTGCATGGTTTTCGATAGGTACAGCGGATTCACTTTTCTCATTAATGTTTTCAACTGATACCTTAAATTGCCGCATATTTTCGAAACCTGCCACTGATGTAATTCCCTGGGGAGGTCCTTATTGGATGACGATTGTTGATGTTACACCCCAGCGGGTTGAGGGTGAAGTTATTCAGGATGAGGATTATCGGGTCCATTTTGTTTTGGAACAAGGAATGGTCGTGTATAAACCCAACATCTACCTCTACCCGAAAATCACGAGTAAAATGGATGTTTCACTCGACTTCCCTCAAGGTGGACATGTCACGGTCTCCGATCCGAATTATCCCGATGAATGGCAAAATATAAAAGTAAGCTCTTCAGGAAAGATAGATGGCCGGCACGATTTTCTTTTTTATGAAGCTGCTTTACCCGATCACTGGCAATACGATGAGGGGTGGTCCCTTAAACAAGCCGGATTAAAAATCTTTTTCGAAGATAATTTGACGGATTATGGCTTTAATATGCGTGAGATCGCAGATTTTACGGAATATTGGATCCCACGATTAAAAGAATCACCTTATTATGCAATTTACCCCCAGCATACGGCAAAAATAAATGAAGTGGTTGAGCTGAATATCAGCAAAACACCGAGATCGATCTTGCGTCTCTTTTATGTGATCAAAGAAATTCCTGAATTTGAGGATATGCACATACCATATATCCCCGATTTTGAAAGAAAAGGGTTTACCGTGACGGAGTGGGGCGTAATTTTATAGTGAACGGGTTATTTATAGTGCGAAGTGTAGGGAACAGGCACCTGTTGTCCGTAGCCTTGGCAAAGGATGATGCCTGTTCCTAATTATCGATACGAAAAAGGAACAAACCATGAAAAAACTCCTCATATACCTCTCAGCGATCATCTTAGTCGCGACCATCTTCACCGGATGTAATAGTTTATTCCCTCTAGATAAAGATCAATTTGATATAGGTGATACGGTATCAATTGCCATTGGGGAAACACTATATGAAAATAAAGATCTTTGGGTTCGGTTAGATAGTATTACAGAAGATAGTCGTTGTCCTGAAGGGGCTGAATGTGTTTGGGAAGGTCGTGTGGTTATGTGGTTTACAGCAGGTACGAATTATGGTGAACAAACAATAACTTTTTCTTCTGATACTTGTATGGATAATAATTTTTATTATCTTGAAAATCCTTATGATTCCCATTTCTCAAGATATTCATTCAGAATAATAGAGATTTTACCATTAAGGATTGATACAAATCCAATTTCTGATTCAGAATATCATGTTAAATTCGTTGTTGATGATAATTATGATCTTGTCCGCAAACCCAATATCTATCTCTATCCCGAGAAAAAAACAAAAATGTCCGTATCCCTTGCATTCCCCCATGGAGGTAAAGTCGTAGAATCCGATCCATTTTATCCTTTGCAATGGAAGAACATCAAAGTAAAGCCAAACGGCAGAATCGACCGGAAATATGATTTCCTTTTCTATGAAGCGGAGATCCCGGATCTCTGGCAGTATTCCGAGGGTTGGGTCATCCCGCAGAAGGATCTCCCCGTGTTTTTTGATGAAAATCTGCAAGATTACGGTTTTAATGAGAATGAGATCAATGATTTCCTCGAATTCTGGATACCCGAATTTAAAGATTCACCCTTTTATGTTATCTATCCCCAATACACCGAGATGGTCAACCAGGTAATAAAACTTAAGATCTCCCCCTATCCCGATACAAAACTTCGCCTGCATTATGTGATCAAAGAATCGGAAAGATCTTTTGATCTCCCGGAACCCGAGATCCCGGTTTTTGAACGCCATGGATTTACCGTAACGGAATGGGGAGTTGTTTTATGATTGTGACTCGTAACTCGTGCGTAACGTGTAGGGGTTCGACATGTCGAACCCGTTGAAGTGTAGAAACGCGATTCATCGCGTCTTGAATGTTGAAAAGACCTTCCGGTTGGAGCTGACAAAGGAAGCCTGCCGGATGGTCGAAGAGGCGAAAAGCCGAAAAATATTAACGGAGAATAAAAACGCCATGTTGGCGTCTTTTTTTTTACACACCATTATTGTCATTGTATATTGCCTTAAAGTCAAAAAAAGCATAAAATCAAGCAAAACGAAAACAAAGGATACAATAAGCGAAGACGATAAAGCTTGATCTGTCATTGGAAAAACTCCGTTCGAGATGTTAAGC
>JAYEJI010000178.1:0-7932 GCA_034660515.1 Fidelibacterota bacterium | reverse complement strand
TCTGATCTCAAAGGTAACACGTCCTTTATACCAACGAATGATCCGGGATAAATTCTGATATAACATTGGATTATTATTTCCCGTAATTCCTCCGATATGACAGTTATTTATATTTTGAGTAGTGACACGATTAATCGCGTCACTACTCTTATTTTTATCAATAATAACGATCCCATGTATATGATCCGGCATGATCACATATTCATCCAATCGAACATGCGAAAAACGGTTCGGGATATCCCGCCAATATCGATCCGCAATTTTTCCAAATTTAGACAATATCATTTTCCCGTTATTTATTTCACCAAAAATTGAAAAAGAACAGTTTGTTTGAATTGTAACATAATAGATACCATTCCAACCGTAATCCCAATTTTTTAAACGTAAAGATTTTCTATAATATATTTTCAGCATTAGATTATTTCGTCCTCCAACTACAGTAAAATTTCTGAAAAATATTTTAACAAACAAAATATGTTATTTTCCCCGTGCCCCCCATCACATTTTTATCATAAATTTTTCTTGAAATTAACGTGGAAGATGTTAAATTTATGTCCATGAAAACAATGAAAGCAATCCGGTCATTAAATGAACTGGAAACACAACTGAAAATGTCCGAGACTGTGTACCTCCTGCTCTACAAGAAGGGCATGGAAACCAGCGACTGCGCTTACACCAATATCCGGGATGCCGCGGAGAAAGCCAAGGAGATCACCTTGCTTTGCGTGGACGTTTCGGAGGTCCGGGATATTCATCCGAACTACGGAATCACGACGGTTCCCAATCTGCTGATCTTTGAAAAGGGCAGTCTGAAAAACATTATCAAAGGCTGCAATGAGAACGGGCACTACAGCAATATCTTCGATCATGTGAGTATTTCAAAGAGCATAGCCGCAACTGAGGGGAAACCGGCCAAACGGGTAACGGTCTACTCCACCCCTACCTGTTCCTGGTGCACCACTCTGAAGAATTACTTAAAGGAGCACAATATCTCTTTCCGGGATGTTGATGTTTCCCGCGATATGCAGGCGGCTGAAGATATGGTCAAACGCAGCGGGCAACGCGGTGTGCCGCAGACCGATATTAGCGGACAGATGATCGTCGGTTTTGATAAAGCCCGCATTAATCAGCTATTAGATATTAAAACATAAAACACGAAAGGAATATAAATGAAAGAATTACAACCGGTCAATCCTTACGTTCTTCTTGAACTCAACGAAGAAAAAGGCGAACAAAAAACCGCTTCCGGGATCATTATTCCCGATACCGCCAAAGAAAAAAAGACCACCGCAAAGGTCCTTGCTGTCAGCAATATTGAAGATGTCGAGATCGCGGTCGGCGATGTTGTCCTTTACAAAAGCTTTTCAGGTGACGAAGTCGAATACGACGGTACAAAATATCTCCTGATCCAGTATGCCGATATCCTGGCGAAAGTTGTGGAGACGGATAAGATATAATTATCTGAATCATTTCAAGATCAAAGCGGGCCACATTTGTGGTCCGTTTTTGTTTTTGGGGGAAATTTTTATGTGGTAACTGGTGATTGGTACATGAGCCGTAAGACGTGAGTCGTGTAGGGAACAGGCATGCCTGTTCCTTACACTGTACATTGCATGATAATTTTGTCATATATCACAAACCTCTTTCGATTCAATTAATATGTTTTATTTTTCCTCTAAAAATCGTATTTTTATAAGATGTAAAAAGGATTAAACGCATCTATGAGTTACAAGATCCATTTGGACGTTTTTGAGGGCCCGGTTGATCTGCTTTTGTATTTTATCAAGCGGGATGAGATCAATATTTATGATATTCCCATTACAAAAGTAACCCGGGATTATCTGGGGTATCTCGACATGATGACCACCCTTAATTTACAGCTTGCGGGTGAGTTCGTTGCCATGGCGGCCATGCTTATGCGTATCAAGGCCAAGATGCTTATTCCTCGTGTCAAAGAAGGTATTGAGAACGAGGAAATTGAAGATCCTCGTAATGAACTGGTTCAGCGACTTTTGGAATATCAGTATTTCAAAGAAATTGGCGGCGAACTACAGAAACTTGAAGCAAAACATGCCGGAGAATTTCCCCGTAAACCGAACTGGAATTACATCGATCATGATCTTGTACCCGAAGATGCACTGAACCATATTTCCCTCTTTGATATTTTGAATGCCTATAAACAAGCAATGGATCGCATGCCAAAGGATGCAAATCCTCATGAAGTTGAGATCGAGAGCTCAAATATTGCGGAACAGGTCGATTTTATTTATTCACATCTGCATAAAAGCCCGCGTGTGAACTTTTCGACCCTGATCAAAGAGATCAAAAGTAAATTGGTGCTGCTTGTCACTCTTATGGCTCTTCTTGATATGATGAGAGCCCAACAGATACGCGTGATACAAGCCAAGACTTTTGATGATTTTGTGATCGAACAACGAGAACCCGGAGATTGATTTGAACAATAATATGACTTTACTCGATATGCAATTGATAGAAGCCCTGCTCATCGCATCCGATGTACCTCTAACCCCCGAACGGCTGAAAGAATGCATCGATGATGGCCATAAGATCGATCTGGCTGCCACCGTTGATGATCTGAATGAACGCTACAAAACGAATCAGCATGCTTTTTATATCATGCCCGTCGGGACCGGTTTTCAAATCGTCACGACCAATAATTACGAGAATGTTGTCCGTAATTATATCAACCGGAACGTCAGGGCACGTTTGACTTACGCCGCCCTGGAAACCCTCGCGGTGATTGCTTACAAACAACCCATCAGTAAACCCGAGATCGAACGTGTTCGCGGGGTGAACTGTTCAGCTGTATTAAACACTTTACTCGAACGCGAATTGATCACCGTTTCCGGTCGATCGGATGCTCCGGGCCGTCCCCTGCTTTATATTACTACGGAAGAATTTCTAAGATATTTCGGATTGACCACACCTGCGGATCTGCCAAGAACCAGAGAGCTGGATGAATTGTTCTCTCACGGCGCCCAACCGCAATCTCTGGAAGAAGTGAAAGAGGAACAAGAACAAGAGCAAGTTGAAGAGCAAAATAAAGATTAAGATAATATTTTCATATATAGTGTAGGGAACAGGCATGCCTGTTCCAAAAAGTCAAGGTAGAACTACAGATGTTACAGAAACTCACAGTCAACAATATTGCTATCATTGAAAGTATCGAGCTCGGTTTGGGGCGCGGGCTTTCCATGTTGACAGGTGAAACCGGTGCGGGTAAATCTATTATCATTGATGCATTGGGACTGGCTCTGGGTACGCGGGCAGATATCTCCATGGTGCGTACGGGTACGCAAAAAGCGGTAGTTGAGGCTCATTTCGATCTTTTGAATTTGACTCCGGAAGTAAAACATACTTTAGAAAATGCCGAGTTGGATTATGCGGGTGGCGATGTTGTGATCCGTCGTGAAGTAAACGCAAATGGAAAATCCCGTGCCTTTTTTAATGATGATCTGATCCCGCTTGCCGCCCTTAAGATCATCGGCGCTAACTTGGTCGAGATGCACGGTCAACACGAAAATCAAAAATTATTCAAACCAAAAAATCATCTTTTATATCTTGGAAAATGTGTTGCAGACCGCCAGGCTATCGGCGACTACCGGGAAGCCTATCAATATTTCAAACAACAATTGCGGCGTTACCGGGAGCTCCTGCAGCACCGCGATACTTATCTGCGCGAACGTGAACTCCGCGAATTCCATTTTAAAGAACTGGATGAGATCAAACCCGCTTTCGGGGAGCTGGAAAATATGCAGCATGATCTTCAATTGCTTGAGAACAGTTCCAAGCTTGCAAACGCAGCCGATCAAATAGCCCGGACTCTTTACGAAGATGACGATGCTATTATTCACCAGATCGAGACACTGAAACAGAATATGCAGGAGATCCTGCGCGTGGATGAAGGTCAGCAGGAAACATCCAAAGAATTACAATCCGCGTTGATCTCGCTTACCGAGGTCGGTCGCACCCTGGCGGAATATCGCGATACCATGGAACACGATCCGGAGAAGCTGGCCCATTTACAGGAACGCATGGGATCCATCAATTACCAAATGCGTAAGCATAACATGGAATTTGACCAACTTTGCGAATATTACGAACAGCTCAAAGATGAGATGGGTTCAGAAGCGGACTATGATACGCGTTTGGAAGTTTTATCCAAAACACTCGAATCTGCCAGGACCAAACTTGCCAAAAAAGCAAAAACATTTCATAATATCTTAGAAGAAACCGGGGAAATTTTTTCGCGCGATATTAAAAGTCGCCTGCATCTTCTTGGCATGCCCAATGCAAAATTCAAAGTTGACCTTCGTCAAAAAGAGACTGAAGGACCTTCCTATATTCTTTTCAAGGGCAAGCAAGTTGAACCGGGTATCAACGGGATCGATGAAGTGGAATTTTTGATCATTACCAATCCGGGTGATGATTTTAAACCTCTGATCAAGATCGCTTCCGGTGGTGAGATCTCGCGCATTATGCTGGCGATCAAATCAGTTTTAGCCGAACATGATGAAATGCCCACCCTGATATTCGACGAGATCGATTCAGGTGTCAGCGGTCGTATCGCTCATGTTGTCGGTGAGCAGATCAAAGAACTGGCAAAACATCATCAGATATTATGTATCACCCATCTGCCGCAAATAGCATCTATGGGCGAGCGGCATTACCGGGTAGATAAATACAGCAAGGGAAATGAGACCTTTGCCAAGATAATGGAACTCAGTGCAAGCGAACGCGTGAAAGAGATCGCCACCATCGTGGGCGGTGAAAATCTCAGTGATGCCAGCCTGCGTACGGCAGAGGAGCTATTGAACCCCTCATGATCTACGAACTTATCGGACAACAAACCATTGCGGGACGTTTTCAGCGGCTTATCGGCTCTCAGCGCATTGGTTCGGCCTATCTTTTTGCCGGTCCGGAAGGCGCCGGCAAGGCAAGTATGGCACTCAATCTTGCCTCCCTCCTCTTATGTCAGGATCCCAAGAATAAACAAGCTTGCGGGGAGTGTGCCTCTTGTGCTAAGATGAAGCATCTGAATCATCCCAATCTGCATTTGATCCATGCTATGCCAAGAGGAAAAAATCCTTCCGATAATGATCCCTATGCCGGATTGTCCGAAGCAGACTTTACTGCCATGCAAGATGAACGGGATGCGCTGACGCGTGATCCTTATCGCGGGATCAATATTCCCGGTGCAAATCAAATACTCATTTCCTCGATCAGGCATATTAAAAGAGAACTGGCTATGAAACCGGCAGAAAGCGGCCGGCAAGTGGTTTTGGTATTTCAAGTTGAAATGGCCAATACTGCTTCTTTTAATTCTTTTTTAAAAATACTCGAAGAGCCCCCGGCACGGACAACTATTATTTTAACAACTTCCGCTTTGGAGGCTGTCCCGCCTACGATACGATCCAGATGCCAGATCGTCAAATTTAATCCCGTGCCCGATATTCAATTGGTTGAGTATCTGGTTTCCCAGGGACAGGATGATTCAAATGCCCAGCGTATAGCCCGGCTCTCTGCAGGAAATGTTCAGCATGCCAAAACATTGATGGAAGCGGATTTTTCTGAGGTCGATGCAACTATCCTGGATTTCTGGCGCATTATGATGGGCGGTAAGGTCAGCGGACAATGGGTTACAACAGCGGATATTACCCAAGTGATCGAAAGCTATACTTCAATGGCCAAATCCGATCCGGCCGGTTTCAGGAATCTGCTGCGTTTTATGGTCTTCTGGCTGCGGGATGCTCAGCTTTTGGCGTCCTCTCCCGAAGCAAAAGATCAGTTGATCAATACGCACTTGATCACTGAATTAATTAATTTTATCAAATATTATCCCAAGTTTCCTTACTTTGAAATGATCCGAAAAATCGAAAGTACATTAAGGGATTCAAATTATAACATGTACATGCCGGCTCTTTTAGCCGATCTGTTTTTAGACTTACGGTCTGCTTTGCTCGAAGTCAGAAAGGTACCCAATGCGACTTAATAAATTTCTCGCCCATTGCGGCGTTGATTCAAGACGAAATTGTGATGAACTTATATTTGAAGGTCGCGTTCAGGTGGACGGTGAAGTCTTTAAAAATCCGGGTGCTCAGATCGACGAAAATCTTTCCGAGGTCCGGGTGGACGGTGATATCGTCAAGTTGAAAAAAGATTACACTTATCTTAAAATGCACAAACCACAGGGTTATGTGACATCCAAAAAAGACCCGCACAATCCTCAGACCGTCATGAACCTCCTGCCGAATGTTCTGCATGTGGTACCGGTCGGACGCTTGGATAAAGATACCACCGGTATGTTATTATTTACCGACGATGGTGATCTGAATTATCGTCTTACCCACCCCAAACATGGTGTGGAAAAGGAATATGAGGTTTTACTGAAGCAAGAACCAAGAGGTGAAATTGAAACCGAACTCCCCAAGGGTCTTATCCTTGAGGATAATGGCGATCGGGTCAAAGGTGAAGCTACGTCATTGAACCGTAAGCGTACTCATTATCGCATCATATTGCGTGAAGGAAAAAAACGTGAAGTAAAGCGCATCTTCCGTCATTATGAGGCACGTGTCAGCAGACTTCATCGCAATAGTTTTGCCGGTATTTCTGCTAACGAACTTGCACCCGGCAGATGGAAAAAATTGACGGTTCAGGAGATAGAGCAGATAAAGAATGCGGCGAAATGATGGTTTAAGAGGTTAGAAGTTTAGGGTTTAGGGTTTAGAGTTTAGGGCTTAATATGTAAAGATGTGCCACGGCGTGTCTTTTTTTTAGGGCATATAAAATCAATAGCCCCGGGTTTAAACCCGGGGCTATTTAATTCAATTCGTATCACGCTCAACGGTTCACGTCCGCATTACGCGTCACGAGTCACGAGTCACGCATCGCGAACCCGGCCAATGAAAGTATCGTCATTACGGATGTCTTATAATCATCATGTGGATTTACAAGTACGGTATAAAACGGGTCTAATTCGCCGTGTTTTAGTCCGATGGTCATTTTTTTGCCACGCGTTCCGGTAATGTAGGCTGTAGTGGGGCTGGGTTCAGGGGACAAGTCAATAGCTATGTCAAATCTGGCAGGAATGCTGCGAACCGTTTCTTCTCTGATCGGAAAGGGTTTCGAAGGCTCATGGGGGTAGACCTCGGTCTTTCCCGTATGCTCCGCTAACAATTCCATGTCACGACCTAATACCAGCAATATCCAGTGTTCATGATCTTTGATCTTTTGAAGGCATTCCCTGGCCTCGTAGAAATAACGATGGTCCCGTGGCATACAGATGCAAATTTTGGATGCATCTTTCATTTGTTCCTGTAAACTGGTGGGCTTCCTATAGGCCAGAATTTTCTTGCTTCGTCGCAGAGCGTTCATCCACAATTTTAATCTTAGTTTTCGTAGTATCATTATAAAATGTACCTGCTTAGATCATCATCGGTGACAATGGCGTCCAGTGAATCTTTTACGTGTTTGGCAGTGACCACGATCTTTTTTCGGCCATCGGGAGCATTGAACATAATATCATCCAGGATTTGTGTCATAATGGTATGTAAACGACGCGCGCCAATATTTTCGGTCTTATCGTTGACTTCCGTTGCTTTTTCTGCGATTTCATGAATGGCATCTTCTTCAAAAACCAATTCCACTTCTTCAGAACCGAGTAAGGCCTGATATTGCTTGATCAGTGCGTTCTGCGGATGTGTAAGGATCTTAACGAAATCTTCGGTGGTCAAACTATTCAGTTCAACACGAATGGGGAAACGGCCTTGCAACTCCGGAATAAGATCCGAAGGTTTGCTGGAATGAAAAGCGCCGGAAGCAATGAAAAGAATATGGTCCGTTTTAACAAAACCGTAACGGGTTTTCACTGTTGATCCTTCCACGATGGGAAGCAGGTCACGCTGTACACCC
>JAYEJI010000177.1:0-1758 GCA_034660515.1 Fidelibacterota bacterium | reverse complement strand
CAGTTTTTGCCATAGCGGCGTGACGTGCATAACGAGCTTCCTGACCTTCTTCTTCAAGGATATATTTTAACTGCATATCCAAGGCGAACATATGTGGAATGCTCGGTGTCGTTGGGTATTGGTAAGGTTTGTTCTTAACGAATTTGTGCAATGTGACATAATCGAAGTAAAAACCACGATTTTCAATACCTTTGGCTTTTTCAATTGCTTCTTCAGTCACAGATGCACAGGACATACCGGGAGGCAATCCCAAACATTTCTGTGTGGACGTGATACAAACATCAATTCCGAGTTTATCTACTTCGATCTTTACGCCGCCCATAGAGGAAACGGCATCAACTAACCAAAGGACATTCGGATATTTTTTACGGACTTTCGAGATCGCTTCGACCGGATTCATAATACCGGTTGATGTTTCATTGTGAGTCACACAAAAAACATCATATTTACCGGTAGCAAGGTATTCATCAACGACTTCGGGCAGGGTAGGGTTACCCCATTCAACTTCAACTTTATCTACCGGGATGCCGTTGGTTTCAGCTAATTGCGCCCAACGGTTACCGAAGGCACCCACAGAGAAAACCACTGCACGTTTTGCGGTAAATGATCGTACCGCACCTTCCATCAAACCGGTACCTGATGATGAGGAAAGAAGAATGGTGTTTTTAGTGTAGAAAAGTTTCCGAAGATTATCGGAAATACGTTCCTGCAAAACTGAGATGTCTTTGGTACGATGACCTATCATCGGTGTTGCAAAGACATCCAGGACTTCCTGTCTTACATCGACGGGACCCGGAATAAAAAGCTTTTTGGCCATAATTGTTCCCTTTATGATTTATGGTTAACTACAAACAATAATACGATTATTATCTGTCACTACAAACAATAATTGGTTTAATAATAAAGAATAATTACAAATAGCAAATATTAGAATATATTAATAATTAATTTATCGACTGTCCGTTTAGGTACGTGATGCACATTATTAGTATCACGATAGTAATGTGTATTGTCTGCTTGGATATCTTCAATGACGACTTTTTCAGCCGGTTTTCCCAGTGCGATCACAAGCGGGATATCATATTTATTTTCAATGGAAAATACTTTACGGATCATTTCTCGTTTGATAGAGCCCAGCATACATCCACCAAAGCCTTTTTCTGTGGCAGTCAGGAGTATACTTTGGGCGGCGATACCGACATCCTGGTCTGTTTTTTTTGATATATTACTGTCGCTTAAAATGATAATGTAGGAAGTAGGCCGTTCATTTTCAGTCGGTCCGTCCCAGTCCTTTAGATATCCTGCCCAGGCTGTATAGGGGAACATCGTTTTACAGGCTTCTTTACTTTCAAGAATGATAAACTTTAAGGGTTGATCGTTGCGTGCGGAAGGGGAGAGGCGAACAGCATCAATAAGATCCTGCATATCTTCAGTAGAAAGAACAGGTTCTTGTTTAAAACGACGATAAGAACGGTTTTTTAATAATAATTCTTTTAGGATTTCACCTCCATTAATAATTACTAAACAAGAGATTGAAGATTCATGCTTAATTATAAATGAATCAATAAACGCTGTTTTCTCATAACCAATGAAATTACAAATTATAAAATATATTTATCTAATCTTTTTTTTGATTGCTTCAAATCATTTATTTACCCAGCAATTAGAAAACCAGGAAATAACAGAATCAGAAGAAAATATAAGGCATTTTTTTGATCTTATTGCTCAAAATAAAGAAGATTCGGTAATTCTTCGATT
>JAYEJI010000176.1:0-1758 GCA_034660515.1 Fidelibacterota bacterium | reverse complement strand
TCCAAAAAGCATTGGCCATGCTGATAAAATTCCAAAAAGATGACGGATCATTTCCCGTATCTCTTGCCGGAAATGTCTTTATTATCGAGACCATCCTGGAATACGGCGTGATCAACAATCCCTACGTGGAAAAAGCCCTGAAATGGTTGCTTAAACAACAGAATGAGGACAAAGGCTGGGGAAAAACAAAGGCGGATTATTCGGACATCTGGATCACCACGAAGGTCCTGCATGCATTCAGCTACAGCATGAAATACATGAAGAACACCAAGATCAAGAAGGGTGTGGAATTTGTCCTCTCGCATCTCTATGCGGAAAATCCCGGCGGGATCGTTGAAGGCAAGCAGGCCTGGGAGAACTTTTCCGGCGATTACATGCTGGAAGGCTCCTATATCGGTGGTATTCTGTCCGTTCTTGAAATGTGTGCCCGATTAAATATCTCATACGAGGATCCCAGGATCACTGAGATGCTGAACTGGCTTAAAAGCAAGCAATTGCAATCCGGTCACTGGCCTTCACAAACCTATGATATTTTCTCAAAACGCTCGGATGAACGCGTTACCATGCGTGTTGTTTCTGTCTTAAAACTTTTTTATATTATGCCCCAACAGGGCTCTGCGACCATCAAATCCTTCAGGATAAAACAAGATGGGCGCACCAATGCAAAGAAACCCGGATTCATTACGGATCCCGAGAATCATCCCAAACCAGTGGAAGAAGTGGATGAATAGTAGAGACGCAATGCATTGCGTCTGTACAATTAAAAATACATTTGAATTGAATTTTGAATTTATATTAGGAAGTAAAAGGAATAAATTAAATGAATAAATTTGAACCCGTACAATTTGACAGAAGTCTTATCGACGAATATAACGTTCCCAAAGAGATCCCCATCATGCCTTTGCGCAATACGGTGCTCTTTCCACAGCAGATCATTCCGCTGTACATCGGGCGCGTGCACTCACTTCGCCTCTTGAACGACATCATGAAGGAAAATCAGATCTTCGTGGTCGTCGCACAAAAGGAGATCGCCATTGAGAATCCCACGGAAAATGATCTTTACCGCTATGGCACCCTGGCCAAGATCGTCAAAGTCTTCACCATGCCGGACAAGAGCCGTTCGGTGATCGTTCAGGGACTGGAACGCGTTGAAATTCATAAAATTACAAAGACCGATCCCTATTATCACGGTATTGTACAGCGCTTGACCGAGCATCAGGAAGATACCATCGAAAGCGTTGCTATTCGTGAACGCTTGAAAGAATCTTTTAAAGAGATCGTTGATATATCCGATTATCTTTCCAAAGATAATATCACCATGATGATGAATTCCGTGGATGACGGGAACCTGGCCGATGTGATCATTTCCATGTTGAATATCTCTGTTGAAGAGAAACAGCATATCCTCGAACAATTCGATATCAATAAACGCCTTGCTGAAACTGTATTGGTCCTTCGGGATGAATTTGAAAAAGCCAAGATCGGTGAAAAGATCATGACGGATGTAAAGGATAATATCAGCAAGAATCAGCACGAATACTATCTTCGCGAGCAAATGAAAGCAATTCGCAAGGAATTGGGTGAAGACGAAGATGAACGCATTATTGACCTCAAGAAAAAACTTAAAGAAGCCAAACTGCCTGAAGAAGCAAACATCGCCGCAGATCGTGAAGTAGAGCGCCTCAAGCGCATGTCCAAGCAGTCACCTGAATACAATGTTTCCCTCACATATCTTGAATTGCTGGCTGAATTACCCTG
>JAYEJI010000175.1:0-26409 GCA_034660515.1 Fidelibacterota bacterium | reverse complement strand
AATGACTGGCGACTAGTAACTGGTTATGTTTTATTAAATTCTTCTGCCAGAATACTCATCAGCCAAAAATCATAATACCTATTGTTCTTATACATGGCTTGGCGCAGAGTTCCCTCATGTTTAAAACCGATTTTTTTGTAGACAGCTTTTGCGGGCTCATTCTCGGCATTGACATGTAACTGAATTCGATTGAGGTTTAGCATATTGAACCCATAATCTACGATCAGTTTTGTGGCCTCCGTACCCAGCCCTTTCCCCCAAACAGCTTTATCAAGCAAAACTATATAGAATGTTACCATGCCACTGACCCAATCCGGGTGTACCAAAGCAATATGCCCAACAGGATTTTTAGTTTTTTTATCCACAATGATCAGATTAATGGCTTTTTCATCCTTTACCATTGCCTCGATCTTATTTTCCGTGTCCTTTTCAGTCAAAGGGAAATACATAAACATGGCATCCCGCACATCAGGGTCGTTGTATCCTTTTTGCAAAATTTCCATATTTTCTTTGCTTACCGGGCATAAATCGACTTTTTTGCCACTGAGAAAGGGGGAATACATGATAACTCCTTATAAAATATTATTTCAAGAGTATAAGTTTTTGTGTCTTTGTTTGATCAGCTGACTGCAATCTGCAGATATAAACACCGGCTGCAAGATCTTCAGCATGAAATAACAGTTCATGGGAACCTGCTGTCTGATAACCTTGATACAGTACTTCAACCAGTTTCCCCTGTAGATCAAATATCCGAATGTCTGTTTCGGAATTGAAAGGCAGTGAATATGCGATTGTGGCATCGGGATTGAATGGGTTTGGGTAACTTTCCAAGAGAAAATAGTTTTCCGGTTCATCAATAGTGACTTCAAGTGCAACAAGCGTTGTCTCGGCCAATAAAATATTTTCGCCACTAACATAGCATATTATAGAATCTCCGGGTAAAACAGGTGATGATAGAGTTATTTCCACATATCCTGAAATATTGGTCCGTCCAAAACCGATCAAGACGCCTGAAGTATCCATTACCGCAATTCCGGCATTTTCCACAGGATCGGAAGCTGAAGAAACGGATGCTTTTAATTGAGATTCACCCAAATCGCTTATATCCCAATTTACCTGTGCCATATATGGCGTATCAGAGAAGATACGCATAACCGGATCACCAAGAATATTAAGCGTATAAAAATTCCATCTCAAAGCATTTTGCTCATGCTGCCCCATGGCGGTAACCCAAGGTGCGGTTGCGATCTTAGCGACGGTCAGTGCCAAGCCAAATTCATTAAAATTCAATCCATAAATGGCATTCTCGAATTCACGGTGAAGGTGAATTGCCGGCCCTTCCGTTTGTCCTTCATTAAACCAGCCGTAACGGGAATTAAACACTACGCCTACAGCCAATACCGGAGAATTGACCAGGCGCGAACCAATATTGCCCGGATAATCAAATCCGCCACAATTGCAGCCATGGGAAAATATGATGGGATTCACGTGATCTATGCCGTTAACAGCAGTAAAATCCGAATCATTGATCTGATCTGTAGAAAATTTCATAAGACGAGTATAATTTGCATGCCCGTCATGATGTACAAAAGATCGTCCTTCAGCTAATTCCTGTTTAAAAGTACCTTGATCCCATGTATCGGTGCTGTCATGATCGTACCATTTAATAATATTGATCCCAATGGGCAAACCCTGGGTTGTATAACCATTATCATCATGTTCCCCGATCAAAAGTTCAAGATAATCGGATGCCCATGATTCGGGATCCGGATATAAAAACTCACCAAGAAAAAGATGTTTATTTATATCATCGACAACCGGTTCTGCTTGATATCGAATACTTTTAGAGATCATATTGTTCAATTCTTCCAGTGTAGATATCGGCATACGTCCGATCGCTACTTCAGGAAAGAGATCTGCCTCATCAAAACCCGTTGTATCATTGTATTCACCAAAGATACCATTAAGATTCGCATCCCAGTTACCATCCAACGCTGCATAATACAGATCTGCAGGAATATTGCCGGAACTGAGCCATCTTCCACCGGACCACACTTGACACATCAAACCGCGATGTGGAATAATATTGCTGTTTCCTCCAATCAGCACATAATCCAGGCCTTCTTCAAGGTATACATTGCGAATGTAATTGCGTGCTTTTTCCTGCCAATCCCGACCGGAAACTTCGCTCAACTCAATATCAGCCGAATCAATAACTTGAGTTATGATCCCATATTTTAAATAATGAGTTTTCAGAGTATCAAAAGCAGGTTTAAAATCAGTGGAAGTTATTATTAATAAGTGTTCAGACTCTTCCTGAGAATTTATTGAGTATTGAAGCAGTATTTCAGGGTTTTGCAGCATGTTTTTTAAAAATTTATTATGTGCATGAGATAATTTCGGAGTTGATCCTATAGTTCGCGTTTTAAGCTTAAGGGTCATAGATTCCGCAAGTTCAATATTCCCCGAAAGAGGGAAATAGCTTATGGGATCAATAGTCCCTGTCACGATCCCTGATCCGCGGAACCATTGCACATCAACATTTATATTTTTTGTTACATATTTGTCAAGACTGTATGCTTCTTCATTCTTGATAAATCCGCCTTCTGAGATACCCCAAGATAAGGGACGATCAGCCTGCTTAGGAAGAAGAGGAAGCATGAGTGGATATTTGTTACTCTTGTTTACGACTAATTCAACAGTCTCAAGGGTCTCTCCCGGCGGCAATAGAATTTTAACAGGGTAATTCGGCAATAGGGGTTCACCTTCAACTCCAATTTGCATACAACCCGGGATATCAACGAGCATATGGCCATCAATCTGCTTAAATTGTGTTTGAGTAAATGAATAGTCATACTCATAAACCGTTGCGAACATACTAGAAGTCATTACTATCAAGAGGAAGAATATGTATATTTTTTTTATCATTTGACCACCAGTATCTTTTGTGTATCGATCAGAGCACCATCAACTTCAAAAATACAAATATAAATGCCGCTGGACAAGTCAGAAACATCATAGTCATTCCAGCGATATCCTTCCAGCCAAGTTCTTTTCTGCAATATTTTCCGTAGTTTCCCATTGATATCATAGAGAAGCAAACGAACCTCAGCTGAATGAGACAATTGAAAATCGATCACAAGCTGTCCGTTGGTGGGATTTGGATAAATTCCAAGTAACCCTGAAGTCTCCGGAGCAGGTTGTTGTAAGGAAAATTTTCCTTTTTTTACTAAAGCTTTGATACAGAAATTTGCCGTTGTATTCACTGTTTGAAAATCAGTCCAACTCCCTCCGCTTTGCCTGAACAAGCTCTCATTGGGACCTGCTGTCGATGGAACAGTTGTAGCTTCGGTTACCTGAGCATAAAGTGCAGGAACATCAAGGAGAACCGGGACTACCGATGTGCGATCATAGGGTTGTCCGCCTTTATCAAGATAGAGATAAACAAAAAATGAATCGCCTTCCATCAATACGGCATTATTGTCCAGATCAATGGTATGGAATCCTGCATGGTATATTGTTCCCGATTGAGAACGGTCCGGCGCATCATTGAGCAGATCTTCCCGATCACGATATAGCTTTATGATATATTCAACAGAATCCGCTGCAGCAAAAAAACTGACAGCAACCAGAGTATCACGTGATTCCGCAACAAAAATATTGACTGCCTCCTGCACATCCAGAGTATCCCGCCAACCATGATAATCATGATAATAAATACTATCATACCGCATAAGTTCAACTTCCTGAAATGATACACATCCCATTTCGGGATGATGAACTGCGTGCTTATCATAATAGGATATCCAAAAATATCCGTGACCGTTCCATACAGAGCCCCAATTGATCCCCCAGCTATTTTTGCATAACCAGGCACCCGGTTCAGGTGCAGCAGTTGTTATCGTATCATTCCATCCCACAATAGCGATCGAATGATTGGGATCATTAGAATCGAAAGGCGGTTGATAAAAGCTTCCATTTGTCGAATCATCCAAAAACTGCGGGCAAGCATACATACAAGTAGCAACAGCACCATGATCCATGATCTTCTGTTTTATAAAATCAATATTTGAAAGATCATCTTTCAATTGGTACCACTCGATAGTTCTGGGATAATAATAGGTATAAGAAGTATCGCGGAGTGGTGATGCTGATTTATAATTTGGAGCATTTTCATTTAGAACCGCTCCATCTCCACGAGAGAAATAAGCACTCGAAACCCGGTAATCACCCCCCATATGAACGACTAGCCCTTCTTGTGGATAATATCCAAGATCCTGATTAAAAAATAAATTAAAGCCATTCCACCAATCCAAATGATATTCTGCCAGGTCAGGACCGGTAAATACTTCACTTAAATCCCAGGTGCCCGTCCGCATAAGATTACTCTCTATTGAAGCCATCGTTCCATGTGCCCAGCAAGTTCCACCCTGCTGAGATTTTACCAAGCTAACGTAAACAACTCCGCCATCATTTCGCAGATCAAATTGTGCAGGTAGAGGGTCAGCTGAGAGGCCGGAAGCCAGAATTATAAATATGAGCCCTAAACAGTTGTATTTCTTAAACATATTATTCACTTGTATTCATGCGATTTTCATATTAAAATAATAACCGATTTTGGAGAATAAAAAAAGGGAAATCATGCGACAAATCAGTGATCAACCAACCGAACAACAGAATCAGGCCAGTAAGTACATCGATCAGATGGACACGACCGAAATCCTGATAACCATAAATAATGAAGATAAAACTGTTGCAGATTCCGTTAAGGAAGCTATTCCGGAGATCTCGCTATTTGTTGATGCCGTTGTTGATTCCATGAAACGTGGCGGACATCTTTTCTATATTGGCGCCGGTACCAGCGGCCGGCTCGGCGTACTGGATGCTTCTGAGATACCTCCTACTTACTCCGCTCCGAACGATCTGGTCCAGGGTATTATGTGCGGTGGGTTATCGGCATTGGTAACCGCTGTGGAAGGTGCAGAAGACGAATACGATGTCGGGTATGCTGTCGTAGATGAATATGGCATAAATGAAAAAGATTGTCTTCTCGGTATAACGACCAGCGGCTCTGCTGCCTATGTACATGCATCTCTGAAACGAGCAAAAGAACTTGGTGCTACAACCGGTTTTTTGGTCTGCAACCATTTCGAGAAAACACCGGATATTGATATTCTGATCAAAGCCATCGTTGGACCGGAGGTCGTGACCGGTTCTACCCGCATGAAGGCCGGTACCGCAACTAAGCTTATCCTGAACATGATCACTACTTCCGCCATGATCAAAATGAACAAGACCTACGGCAATCTGATGATCGATCTCATGACGAATAATAAGAAGCTCTGGGACCGGGGCGCACGCATCATCCGTCATTGCACGGGTGCTGAATACGATTATGCTATGGCAAAACTAAAAGAATCCGGCGCCAGTGTCAAAACTGCCCTAGTCATGGTTTTGCTGGATGTGGATGCCGAAACCGCCCGCAAACGCCTGTCAGTACATGATGGCGCTTTGAGAAAGGTTTTGGACGAAGAGGGAAAGAGTTTGCATCTGTAAAGGAAGTCGAGTTGTCTATTTGTTGAGTTGTCGAGAAGTTGAATAGATTTTCTAAATTAAAATAAATGAGTGCGATGAAAGTCGTGCTCTTTTTTTATTCACCACCAGTTATTAGTTACTAATTGTCAATTATCCATGCCCTCCGAGGAACAAGTTACCGGATTACACCATATTATTAACAAGAACAGCGGACAAATTATCACATGTGCCCGCACCCAGTGGAGAAAAAGCAAATAGATATATTTGGCCATCTTTACTCTCCCGATTTGTTTTGACTATTCATCGTATTTGAGTATATTACATAACTATCTGGAGGACTAAAAATGAAAGCAAGTCAAAAGCTGATCATCGCCGGCGTAGTACTGACCGGTTTGGGTGTTGTAACCAAATATCTCCTGGACAGATTTTTGCTTAACAATCCTGAACTCGATTTCGATGATGAACTTGAGTTAAAAGATTTAGAAGAGACCGAGGAAGATTAAGCATGCGCTTTTTCATTTCTGCGGACATTGAGGGCGTGACCGGTATCAACAACTGGTCAGAAACGAACAAAGGCAATCCCGATTATTCAGAATTCCGTGTACAAATGACACGGGAAGTCGTAGCCGCTTGTGAAGGAGCTTTGGCTGCAGGTGCTACCGAGATCGTTGTAAAAGATGCTCATGATTCGGGAAGAAATCTCAAAGCTGAAGACCTCCCAAAGGAAGCCAAACTTATCCGTTCCTGGAGTCGGCATCCTTATTCGATGGTTTGGGGTATAGAAGATGGCTTTGATGCGGTTGGTTTTATAGGATTCCATTCTCCTTCAGGTTCAAATGATAATCCTTTGGCACATACCATGTCCTCAATTACCATATTGGAAATGCTTTTGAACGGTGAATTATGTTCAGAATTCATGCTGCATGCTCTTATCGCCCGTACTCATGGCATCGTTCCCGTATTCTTATCCGGTGATGCCGGTATGTGTGAACGGGCTATGAATTTTGACCCTATGATCGAAACGGTTGCAACAATTAAAGGTACCGGTAACGCAACACTGAGTATTCATCCAAAACTGGCAGTAGAACAAATCAAAAAAGGGGTTGAAAAAGCGCTAAAGAAAGACATGAAAGCTTTTTCCATGTCAGTTCCGGATCATTTTATTCTTGATATTCGATACACAAAACACATAAATGCCTTCAGAGCTTCCCACTACCCGGGTGCTAAAGCAATTTCGGCACATATTACCCGTTTTGAAGCGGATGACATGCTGGATATTATGCGTTTTATCATGTTCTGTGTTTAAGGAAATATATTTTAAAGCTACAATCACTTAACTAAATATTTTTGTTAATTAACATTCATTACTGAATGCGAAAAAAGAAACTTTTCTAAAAGATAAGGAGCAGGAAAAATGGTTAATTTGGAAATTCTAAATCATTTTTGGTTAACTTTATTATTACTTCTTCCGGTCATTCTGATCTCAAGAGCTGTTGTTGCGGGTAGTAAATACTCCCCTATTCTCATTATTGTGATCTTCGGGCTCACACTCGGCTTGATCATTGAGATCACAGGCATCGGAACCCCGGGTTTAAAGGAATTCCCCATTGTAGGTTTAGCCTCTGCTGTAACTATTACAGCTTTGATCGCTACCTTTTTTGTCGGTGGACAAAAACTAAGGAATACCTTTTTCAAACCTAAACTACCCGGTAAAGATGATGTCATCTTGAATGAAAACGAAGTGATGTTAGGTACAAAAGGTACTCAATTCGTTTTTATTGTTAGAGCTTATTTCATTCTTCTGGGAATTGAGGGATTGAAAAGGATCATCCTTGGACAAACTTCAGGAGAATTGGGTCTGTATTATCCTCTGATCGCATTCTTTGGGGTCGCCGGAGCACTCATTTTGATAGACCGCAAAGCTATCATCGATGATAAAAGAAAATATCTTGGAAGGGGGATCACTGAAATTCTTGGGATTTTAAGTATATTGATCCTTTCTTATTATATTTCAATTTGGATCAAAGACCTGATCGCACTTCCACAGATCTTTTTCGCTATGCTGATCGCAAGTGGATTGGGCATGATCTTTTCAAATTGGAAACCCGGGCCAACCATTCGTTCATTATTATTCGGCGGTATTCCTATGGTCCTGGCAGCAGTATTCATTATTGGGGGCTCCAGGTTGATCTCTGCATTTGAATTGGATGGAATGCTACAGGTCATGGCATTTGGTTTCTTTGGACAATTGTTCTGGATGTTCGTAGGTGTTGCTATGCTTGTATTTATTGGCAAGGCCAATAAGGTTGATATCCTTGCACCCGGTATGGCGGGTTCATTATCTCATTCGGGTCTAACGGGTGCCTGTACAGCCGGTGACCTTGGCGGTGCTGCTAAAGAACGCGGACCTGTCATGATCAATATCCCATTTTTCGGACATTTATTTGTATTCACAATTCTTGCTATAAGTGCAACAAGAGGAAAATTACTTCTGATCCCATCTTTACTTGTTGTTCTTGCAGGAGCGGTATTGACTTACTTTGCACTCACAACATTGCGAAAAGCAAATAGTGAAGAAAGTAAAGAGATCAAAGGATTGATCCTATTTTCACTCGGTTGGCAATTGGTAGCTGTCTTTGGGGGTTTCATTATGCTCCACTTTGCGGGAATGAGCCTTGAATATGCTGCTATGGCAAATAGTTCAGCCATCTCCCACTTCGGACTCTTTGCTTCGATCCAGGGCGGTATGTTTGGAGTCGAATCGGCGGGATTGATCTCCTTTATCTTCGCCATGCCCTTTCTGATCCATCCGGTTGTGTTTGGCATGTTCGGAAGAGCCATGAGCACCGGTGGAGAAATGCCGAGGAAAATGGTTGCAACATTAGCTATTTTGGGTGTGATCGGTGTTTTGTTTACATTGATATTTCTGTAAAATAATTTAAATATTCAAGTTAACCCCCGTTCGTTTGGACGGGGGTTTTCATTTAATAATCATTTTTATGTTTTAGATGATTATTTTTGATATACGATCTGACATTTTGTAAATATTGTTCATCATGAATTATTCGATCATAATATGAAGATTGCCATTTGAATTTTTTATTATTTTGATTTTCATGTATGGTACGGGCGCAAATTGATTTATATGAACGGATAATAACAGGTAACGACCGTGGTTTTAAACGATAAAATGTATTGGATGCATTTGTTTTATGTGTAGAGACGCAGCAGTGCTGCGTCTCTACCCGATTTTGCGCATCCAAATTATAATTATTCCTCGAATTATCAATAATGATCACCGCATGCACATGATCCGGCATAACAACAAATTCATCCAAAATGATATGTGGAAAATGAAATGGAATATCCATTAAAAATCTTTTCGTGATTTTACCCAATGAATTTAATATCATTTTATTGTTTTTTATTTGGCCAAAAATATTCCCTTTCCAGGCGGTACGGATCGTAATGAAATACATGCCATTTTGGGCATAATCCCATCCCTTCAAACGCATGGAATCTGTTCGGTATTTATTTTGATACAATTTTCGTCCCATGTAATAATAAATGACGACAATTAATTAATTTCAAGGATAAAATATTATGTGTGATGAGAATCACTTTTATGTAGAGACACACCATGGTGTATTGCGATTGATAAAATGATTGCCAGTAGCGGCAGGTCATGGCTTGTCTCTATAACAATTTCAATTGTATTTTACCCTCCATCCCCTTAATTTTACTTGATTGAAATATTGTTGAATGAAAAACGAAAACCCCACATTTTTAAGCAGGGTTTTGTTCGTACCGAGGGCGCCCCGAATGATCGGGAGAACCCGCAAGTCCGTCAACTGACGGACGGTGGATTTTGAGCTGAAATTGAAAAACCCTTCTTGCGAAGGGTTTTGAGAGTGTACCGAGGGCGGGAATCGAACCCGCATGGACCGAAGCCCGGTGGATTTTGAGTCCACTGCGTCTACCAATTTCACCACCTCGGCATCGCAGTTGTGATTTTCATGATAAATTGGATTAAAGTCAAGTAAAAACTTCAATAAATAAGGACTTAGGTCATAATGAAAGTAAAATTCAAACGTCTTTCCCCTCAAGCTATCATTCCCCATCAACAGCATGCTTACGATGCCGGTTATGATGTTACCTCAGTAGAAGATAAAGTCATTCCCGCCGGAAAATGGGTATTGATCAAAACCGGATTGGCCGTTGAACTCCCCGCAGAAATGGAACTTCAAGTACGCTCACGCTCCGGTCTGGCGTTCAAAAAAGGAGTCTTTTGCTTAAATGCTCCGGGGACGGTAGATGCAGGCTATCGCAATGAGATCGGCGTTATCCTGGCAAACTTTGGCGAAGAAGATTTTCAGATCAATGTCGGTGACCGTATTGCCCAATTTATTTTCCAAACCCCGAAACATCCTGAAATAGCTGAGGTTGAAGAACTCGACGAATCGGATCGTGGATTAGGTGGATTCGGTTCAACGGGACTTAAATAAAGGGGGTAATTATGAAACGCTTATTATTATTCATTTCAATTGTATTGCTGTTTGTATCTTGCGGTGATACAGACGATCATATTTACACTGACAGCAGTGAAAATATGATCGAAGCTGTTTCTTCAAAACGAACCATGTCTGCCGGTAATTTGATGCAGGAATCAAACGCAGAACAAAAGATCATTCGAACAGCGAATTTACGTTATGAAGTCAATGAAATGGATTCTTCATTAAAAGCTATAAAAAAGCTTTTAATAGAATTTAAGGGTGATGTCCAAAGTGAGCGCCAATACGGTCAAAACGATCGTTTATATACCTATTTGACCGTTAGGGTCCCAGCGGAAAAATTTGAAGCATTTATTACCGCACTTCTAGCCGGTGATGAGATCAGACGTTTGGAAGAAAAAAATATTTCAGCTCGTGATGTGACGGAGCAATTCATTGATATCGAAACCCGCCTGATAACAAAAAAAGAAGCACTTAAACGATATCGGGAACTCTTACAAAAAGCTGAAACCGTCACAGATATGATAACGGTAGAAGACAAGATCCGGCGTCTTCAAGAAGAGATAGAATCTCAGGAAGCACGTCTAAAATATTTAGCCGGACAAGTGGAAATGAGTGAAGTACGGATCAATATCTACGAGGTGACAAAAACAACATATATTCCAAACAAATCTGATGCTTTCTTTCCTACTTTGCTGCGTGCCTTGCATAGCGGTTTAAGAGGTATTATAATTGTCTTCTTCTGGTTTATCAGACTCTGGCCGATTTGGTTGAGTATTATTATCATTCGATTAATTACTAAAAAAAGAAATAAGGAATAGCTCATGAAAATTCTGGTTATATGCACAGGTAATTCTTGCCGTTCCCAAATGGCACATGGTTTCTTAAATCACTTTAATAACGAAATGGAAGTATATTCTGCAGGAGTCCACCCGGCCTATCGCGTTATGCCTGAGAGTGTCGAAGTCATGGCGGAAAAGGGTATAGATATCAGTGACCATGTTCCCGAGCATGTTTATGACTATATTAAGGATGAGTTCGACTATGTTATCACGGTCTGTGATCATGCAAACGAAACTTGCCCTATCTTTGAAGGCGAAGTCAAGAATCGTTTACATATGCCCTTCCCTGACCCTATTCGTGCTAGAGGGGGCTATAAAAACAGATTAAAAGCTTATCGTGAGGTACGTGATGAGATAGAAAAAAAATTCTACAAGTTATATAAAGAAGAAATTGAGTCTCAGCTATGAATTTAATGAGTCTTATCAAAACCAGGCAAAGTGATCGCAAATATCTTGATAAATCTGTAGAGCGCGAGAAAATTGAACGCTGTCTGGAAGCAGCTCGCTTGGCTCCTTCGGCTTCAAATTCTCAACCTTGGGAGTTTATTATTGTAGAAGAACCGGTATTGCGGGAAAAAGTTGCAAAAGCGACTTATTCCGATCTTATTACATTTAACCGTTTCGTACCCAGTGCTCCCGTACTGGTTGTTCTGAATACATGGAAACCATCATTACATATTGCAATTGGCGGGGTTTTTAAAAACCGGCAGTACAATCTTATTGATATTGGGATAACAGCTGAACATTTTTGCCTACAGGCTACAGAGGAAGGCCTTGGTACCTGTATCCTGGGTTGGTTTCAGACCCGGAAGATCATGAAACTGCTAAATATTAAAGCACCGAAAAAGCCCGTTCTGGTCATTACTTTGGGGTATTCTGGTCATACAAGTATTCGTGATAAAAAGCGAAAAAGTATTGATGAAATTAGAAAATACGTCTAGTTACTAGTTACTTTCTTCCATCCTGAGCTTGATGCCGGTTTTAAGATATTTCCTTCCCTATAGATAAAAAAGGCTTCAACATCTTCAAGCGATTCGATAAAAGCTAAGCCCTTTGTTTTTCCAAGAACGATAGCTGCGGTAGCGGCAGCATCTGCCAACATGCATGTTTCTGCTACAACTGTAACAGATGTAATATCATGTTTGATCGGATATCCGGTTTTAGGGTTGATCAGATGTGTAAATCTTTCTCCTTTTTCCTCAAAAAACTGCTGGTAATCGCCAGATGTGGCACAAGCCAGATCATTTAATGTAATAACTTCAGCTGATTGTTGATTCCCGATATTATTTTCATCAGGAACTGCTATACCGATACGCCAAGGTTTGCCATTTCGTTTACCTTTTGCCCTGATCTCTCCACCGATCTCAATGAGAACATTTTCATAACCCAGTAAGACAATTTCTTCCATGACAAGATCTACCCCAAATCCTTTTGCTATTGCCGAATAATCAAGATTTACTTTGGGATCTTTTTTCAATATTCCATTTTCGAGAAGGCGGAGTTTATACATTCCGATATGCTCCAATGCGCTACTGAGTTCAGATATATCGGGTTTCCTTTTAATTCCGGTATCTCCAAATCCCCATAAACCAACAAGTTTTTTCACTGTTGGATCAAATGCACCATTTGACTTCTCGTAAATTTTTTCAGCTGTTTGTGTTACCATCATAAATTCATTAGAAACAGGGAATGCTCCGGATTCATTATAGTCATTAAAACGAGAAATCTCACTTTCCGAATTGTATATGTTCAAACTATTATCGATCTTTGTTAATGCTGTATTTATTGCCAGTTGAACTCGCTTCTTATCATGCTCACCTTCAACACCGGAAACTTTTATAGTATACCATGTTCCCATTGTACTTCCCTGAAAAGTAAGCAAGGATTCTTGAGTACAGGATATATTCATGATCATCGTTAATACGATAAGGGAAAATACAGCTGATTTGAGTTTCATTATTTGTCCATTTCCATATTAAAATTGCATTGAAATTTACACAATATTTTTGCATTATCAAGTACCTTGAATAAACAGGAGTGAATATGCGAAGATATTTTATTATGACCATCTCACTTATCATGACATTTCTATGTCTGACAGCTTGTGCCAAACATACCTTAAAATATGATTCGCTGACCAATATGTTGGAAGATGCTGTTGCTGATTCCGCTTGGCCCGGGGGTGTTATGTTGATCGGCCAGGCTGATGAGGTCATTTATCACGAAGCAGTGGGTTATCATACTTATGAACAAAAAAATAAAACATTGAAAGATAATATTTTTGACCTCGCTTCTATTTCCAAGGTCGTCGGAACAACTTCGGCCGTTATGAAACTTGTTGAAAACGGACAGCTCTCACTTGAGGATCTTGCTATAACATATGTACCTGAATTACAAGGTCCGAATGAGATTCAAACTGCTTTAAAGAAAACCATTACAATTTGGCATCTAATGACCCATACGGCCGGATTTGAACCTTTTCGTTTGTTCTATGAAATGGATTGCAGCGTGGAAGCCCGCTGGGACAGTGTGTTTCAATCAGAACTAAAAACAAAGCCGGGTGATCATACCGTTTACTCGGATATCGGCTTGATGATCATGGGTAAGATCGTTGAAAATATTGCGGGTATGCCCCAGGATGAATATTTAGATAAAGTAATTTTCGCTCCACTGAAAATGAATGATACGAGCTATAAGCCCGATCTTGCACTATTGGAGTGGATCGTTCCGACTGAAATCAAAAATGAGGAACTCGTTCATGGTTATGTACATGATGAGAATACTTATAGTTTGGGAGGCGTAGCAGGGCATGCAGGATTATTCTCAACTGCTTCGGGTCTTAGCCGTTTCTGCCGTATGATGATTCATGATGGTGAATTGGATGGTGTTAGAATTTTCAAACCGGAGACAATTAAACAATTTACAAGCCGCATCGATAAAAATAGCTCCCGTTGCCTTGGTTGGAACAGTCCGGAGGGGGAAAGTTCAGGTGGCATTTATATTTCACCGCATAGTTTTGGTCATACCGGATATACTGGAACATCGCTGTGGATAGATGTAGAGAATAATGTTTATGTTTTGCTATTGACCAATGCTGTTCACCCTGATCGCTCATACAAATATCCCAATTATTTTGAATGGCGACAATTACTTCATTCGGCAGCTTATGAAGAACTTGGTTTAACAAAACGTAATCCGGAAGTTCAATTAAAAGAACGCTGGGTGGAAAAATTTGGAATTCAGAGGTAGAACATAAAAATATTCTTTCAAAAAATATGGATTTACTTAACTTTCTTGAGAATACGCTAATCATAGTTTTTACAATTCATTATACAAATAATCATTTGGGGGACAGCTGATTTTTCATTACATTTTGCCTTGGAATAGTATCATTTTATTGTAATAAACAGTACTTAAGGAGAGCGTTATATGATAAATATTATCTGGCTTGCTATGATTATTATTGGTGTTGCCGTTGCAGCTATTCGTTGTTTGGGGATTATGATAACTCCAATCGGCATTTATCTCGCCCCTTCCATTGAACCTTTAAGTTATTTGACTCATTCCGTGTTCGATTATTCAAAATTTGCAGTGGAATTAGCGTTGGGGCTTGTAGGATTAATGGCACTCTGGCTCGGCATAATGAAAATCGCTGAAAAATCAGGTATGATCAAAGTGATCGCTCGTGGTCTAAAACCTGTGATGATCAGACTCTTCCCGGAAATTCCACCGGAAGATCCGGCCATGGGCTCTATTATTATGGCACTATCCGCAACCATGCTGGGACTTGGTAATGCATCCACACCTTTAGGGCTGAAAGCTTTCGGGGATATGCAAAAATTAAATAAGCATAAAAATATTGCGACGAATGCCCAATGTACCTATATGGCGATGAGCACCTCAAGTGTGACTATTATTCCTGCAACGATCATTGGCATTCGTGCGGCTGCCGGATCAAACAATCCTTCGGAGATCATTGCACCGGTTCTTATTGCAACTGTTGTATCCACGACCGTTGCTATTATCGTATCTAAAGTTCTGCAACGACTCCCCCGTTATCAGGTAGCAAATTATATTGAAAAAGGCGAAGAGGAGGTGACAAATGAAAAATCTTAAGAACAAGATCATTTTATTTGTTATTCTTGCAGCTTTGATCGCATCGTTCATCCTTTTTTCATTTGCTGATGTGATGCAGATTATCTCTGTCCTCGCTATTCCAATGCTTATTGTATTTATTCCTCTGTACGGACACTTAAAAGGTATTAAAGTCTATGAAGAATTCACTGAAGGTGCTAAAGAAGGATTTCAAGTCGCCCTGCGAATTATCCCATTTTTAGTTGCTATCTTTTTAGCTATCTCCGTATTCAGAGCATCGGGAGCTATGGATATTCTGACATGGATCATCTCTCCCGTTACTTCTAAGATCGGAATGCCGGGTGAAGTTGTTCCTATGGCTTTAATGCGCCCCTTGTCCGGTAGTGGTGCTTTGGGTATCATGTCCGAATTGATCAAGACTCATGGCCCGGATTCCTTTACCGGTCGCTTATCTTCGATCATGATGGGATCCACCGAGACAACTTTTTACATTCTGGCCGTTTACTTTGGATCAATTAATGTAAAACAAACACGACATGCTTTACCCGCAGCTTTGACAGCTGACTTAGCGGGAATAATCGCATCCGTGCTTGTTTGTCATGCTGTCTTCGGTTAAAACTTACTAAAATGAAATATAAAGAGCCGCCGGATCCGACGGCTCTTCTTTTTTATTTTGTTTTTCCCGGCAAATTATTCCAAATGATCAATACGATCAAAATACCAAATGCCAAAATTGATTCAACCCAAACATAAATATTGGGAATGATAGATTTTAGCAAATTGAATTCTAACATAATAACCATCATGATCAGAACAATTGCTGATATTACTTTTTTCATTTTTTCCCTTATAATAGAATGATAGCTAAAACGGCATAAGTAGATGTTTTTGCGGCTTCACCAATGGCACGTCCAATAATGATCTTACCTCGTCCTTCTTGCCCTCTATCGGTATCTCTTATACCTTCAAGTGTTCCGATAACGGCACCCGCTCCATCAATAATACCTAAAGCACCAATAATTCCCATTGTTGGTTTTGCAAAACTACTCAACAAAGTTCCCTGCCATTCAATATAGTTTTCATCCCAGTATGCAAGTGAGTGAATCGTTGTGCTGATACCATTCATGATCGATTCTTTATCTTCTTCATTTTCAATTATTTCATCGGCAAGAAGATAAATATTTTCAAGTTTTAATCGTTTCTCATCTACACTGATCCGGCTATCAAGAATGACGGAGATAGAATCGAAAATCTCAGGATATTTTGAGATAACTTCGATAGAATCATTTAATATATCGACCACCTCGCTGTTGATCGTTGATTTTCCGAATTGTCGCACATCACCTATCAACGATAAGATCTCGTGAGCAATATTACTATTAGCGGATGAGGCAAAATACTCATCTGCAAGAGCCAGACACGAACTATAGGTGTATGTTTCAATTTGATCTTTATATATGTCATGTATTCTATCCAATTCTCTATTGTGTTCAATACCTATATGATCATATTGAAGTTTCAATTCATCCAGGTGATTAGTCCGTCCTTCAATTTCTTGTCCGCACGAAGTAAGTAAGATGATGAATGTAACAATTATTAGAATTAAGCTGAATTTTTTCATAGGTCAACCCCTCAATTTAGTTTAAAAGTTAATGGTTTAAGGTTTAGGATTGTTCTAGGGCGGATGTTGAGTTCGTATTCGAGAGAAAAATATAAACTTTTTCCGAGGACTTTGTATTCTTCGGTTATGCATATCCGGTTCTCCAAAAATTGTTGTTTCGCTAATCAAAAGTAGAACAAGAAACATACATTTTCAAGAGCAAATTCTAAGATATGACGTACATCACAATTATTTAATTGCAATAAAGATTTAGCTTTTCATTTTTTTATTGACTGAGCATAGTTTTCTAACTAAATTAGCGGGCTTTTTGTATTCCGGAGTGGCTCAACGGTAGAGCGGGTGGCTGTTAACCACTAGGTTGTAGGTTCGAATCCTATCTCCGGAGCAAAGCAAACAAAACCCTGTTAGTAGCAGGGTTTTGTGTTTCATGAAACAATATCCAAGATACAAGAATCAAGAAAATGATAATTTTTATAAATCAGAGCACTTATCCAATTATACTTATTTCTTGGTTGTTTGTTCTTGTCTCTTTTATATAAAAGTTTACAGTTCTTGACATCATGAAGCAATTATCGTATCTTTTTTATTATTCGTGAGGGAAAAATGACTAGTAAAAAACTTTATCGTTCAATTGATAACGCCATGATAGGTGGTGTAATGGCGGGCATCGCGGATTACTTTAATATTGATGTAACCTTGGTGCGTGTTCTATTTATTTTTGTTACGATCTTTTCTGCAGGCTTCCCCGCTTTACTTGTTTATCTTATCTGTTGGGTAATTATCCCAAGTAAGAAGATCTTTAATTAAAACTCTTTCATTTTAATTGTTAAATTTCCAAACATAATTATGTGGTTTTTTATTTTTGTTTGAGCTTTATGGTTTAAAATCACTGTGAGAATTTATTTTGATATTAGATGTGGCTAATTGCGTTTTTATTCAATACCCCTTACTTTTAACTTCTTTCTCGTGAAGAGGTGTTGCCAAACATAAAATGTATATCTTTTTCACACCCACTTTTTTTAATGTTCGAGCTAATTCCATTGTTGTTGCTCCTGTAGTGAAAACATCATCGACCAAACAAACTTTCTCAGGGATAATACTGTTATTCTTTACTTTAAATGCATCTTTAATATTTTCCTTACGTTCCTGTTTATTCAGTTTGGTTTGAGTGTTTGTATTTTTACGCCTCTTTACCAAACCCTCTTTCATTCGTACTCCCCATTCTTTTGAGATACCTTTTGCTATGCATGCAGCTTGATTATAGGTCCGTTCCCTTTTGCGGACTGAATAAAGTGGTACGGGAATGATCACATCACATTTTGAAAATTCGGAGTTCTTATAAAACTCACCTAACTTTTTGCCCAGGAAAGTCGCAACATAGGATGCATCGCGATATTTGATCTCATGAATAAGTTTTTGTAAATTCTTATCAAAAAGAAATAGGGCCTTTACCAGATTTGCCGGTTGATCTTTATGATAGACCACCGAATTGGGTGTATCGTCAAAAATTTTGAGTTTGTTAAAGCACTGATTGCATAAAAATGGATTTAGATCAGATACTTCCCCACACACAAAACATTGTGGCGGGTATATCCAATCTATCAATGAATGTATTAGATCAATAATTTTTCGCGCCGGCCTTGAGAACATCCTTCCAATTGACATTGTAAACTTCCCCCTCCATGTTGCTGTGGATCAATTCTAACATCCCTCGTCCATGGGTGTCGCAAAATACAAATTGTATCTCTCCACGCATTCCTTCATATAACCAGATCTCATGATCTTTAATAAAACCTCCGATATCAGAACGCCGGATCTCAGTGGGATAACCATACTTCAGTAATACTCTCCCACGGTCACTTGTAGGACCTTTGTTTAAATATGTGTAGGTTCCGTAGGCATAATTTATTTTGGCCATTATATCTATAAAGTATTCATTCATTGCCGTGCTCAAGTCAGGATCTCTTTTCTTCCAAAACTCAAGTAAGAGATGCCGTTTTCCGTCCAAACGGGCGTTTCTATAATTTTTGACTTCATTTTGAGTCATTAAAGGCCTTAAGATTATAAAGATCGAATCAAGGTCTCCAGCATTATATAGCGCATATTCATCAAAGACATAAAGATCCATCTCTGCTTCGCGTATCATATAAATATGTTTCCACGCCTCGGCAATTTTACCGGATTTCTCATCTTTGATCATGACATGATAATCATATATTCCTGCAGCTAATTCCCGGATATCCATATAATCAATGATCACATCATATATACCGGGTGCAACACTTTCAATAACCTTATTCTCAAGTACCTTTTCCCCATCCAGATCTATTAAGGAGCTTTGGAATGTATAAATGCCTCCGGGACTGAGTTTGTAGACTTCAAAATAGGTATAGAAGGTCCCCATATATTTGTCAAATTCAGGATTTGCCTGAGGAACAACATCGTAAGTACCCAATTTTGTAAATTTATTTTCATTCTGGGAATATCCGACAAATGATGCTATCTCAATATCACTGATCGATAGAATGGACATATCATAATCCTTAACTATCAGTGTGTTTTCCCGTTCCGATAAATTGTTGGAATACATATCTTTTACCATTGTATTCAATCGATATGTTCCGGGAAGCAGATGCAGGGAAAACATTTCAGGAATAAAATCATTTGATCGCAAGGTATCACCGGCCGGTAACACATCCTCAACCATAAGAGTTTTAGAATAGACCTTTTCTTCACCTTGAAAAATATTAACAGCAACAAGGAACTTTCCGTTTAAATCTCCATTGGGTGCTTCTTGTCTTTGCATTGCAAAACGAGGTAACATATAATACAGTTCAACAAAAGATTTTTCATTATCATAATAGCTGGCATAATCAGCATAAAAACGAAAATCGCTCGCAAATATAAAACTGAAAAGCGCCAATAATAAAATAAGCGTGTTTTTTTTCATGACTATACTTCTTATTTTAAGTTTTCGAGTTCGTTATCTTTGAATTTCACAGAGACAACACTGGAAACCCCTTCTTCCTGCATCGTAATTCCGTAGAGATAATCGCAGGCGTTCATGGTCAATTTATTGTGTGTGACGATAATGAATTGGGTTTTTTCGGTGAAATGTTCCAATGCGTGGGTAAAACGTTTAACATTTGTATCATCCAGAGGTGCATCGATCTCATCGAGAATACAATAAGGTGATGGTTTGACCAGATAAATTGCAAAAAGTAATGCTATGGCTGTTAGAGCTTTCTCTCCTCCGGATAATGCGCGAAGTGATTTCATCTGGCGACCTTTAGGCCTGGAGAAGATCTCTATATCTGCTTCAAGCGGATCGCTTGATCCCTCAAGTCGCACATCACACTCACCTTGTTCGAAGAAAAGCTTATACGTTTTTTTATAGTTTTCGCGGATCTGGGTAAATATCTCGGTAAACTGTTTACGAGCTTCAGTATCAAGTTTTTCAATGGTTTCCGTAATACTTGTTTCGGCTCCTAAAAGATCTTCACGTTGTTCCTTTAAGAAATTCAATCTTTGAGATTGTTCATTGAATTCCTCACGAACAGCCATATTGATCGGACCAATGAGTTCAATACGATTAGATAATTTTTGGATCTTATCTTCCATTTCTAATCGATCCATATCCATTGGTTCATAAGGACGTTTTAAAATATCTATATGATAGCGGTCAAAAATACGTTCTTTAAGTTGATTTTGACGAAGATGCAGATCATTAACCCGAACCTCAAGGTCACGCAAAGTTTCAAAAGCATCCTCTCTTCGTCGATGGTTTTCTGAAATAGTTTGTTCAACCTTTTGGATCTGATCCCTTTTGGCACTCAATTGCTGATAAACGGAATCACGCTTATTACGTTCCTTGTCCCGTTCATTTTTTAAGCTTTCAAGAATATCCTTCAATGAGATCATGGTTTTTCCACCATCAGAGATCAGTAGTTCAAGATCATTATTTTGCTCATCTATTTCTTCCAGGCGTTTACTCATTTCTTCGATAGTCGCTGTTGCATTCTTGTATTGAAAACGAACATTATCTTTTTCTTTTTCGCGGGCGATCAACGCGACCCTCATATCCTGAAGTTCTGCATTCAGCGTATCCCGCTTAGTAACGATCCCTGAATACTCTGCTCTGAATCGTTCAAGATCAGTTTGAGCTTTAGCTTCATCAGATTTTACCATTTGCAATGAATCTTCAGATGAAGAAACTTGCTGGTCGATCTCTAAAATACGTTTGGCGTAATCTTCTATTTTCTTATCGATCTCTTCCATACTTTCATGTCGGTGTTCGACAGCATAGGAAAGAGCTGACATTTTTTTATCAAGATCTAAGCGTTCCTGCAGGAGAGTTTTTGATTGACGGGAATTTTCACCAATCTCTTTGATTAATGATTGACGTTCTTTTTCAAGATCTTCTCGCTCATTTTTACCTGTTTCCAGATCAACTTTCAATTTGTCAGCCATTTTATTCAGCTCGGCCAGCTTTTCCTGGCGGCCTATGATCTGTTGGGTAGTGTTCGATCCTTTACCACCCCGTATCATTGCACGTTGATCCATGTAATCGCCATCAGGTGTTACATAGCGAAAACGACTGTCTTTCAGGGCATCTTGAGATAGATCACGCAAAGATCTTACGACAAGTACATTCCCCAGAAAATAATCAACAAGCAGTTGATTTTCTTTATCCGCTTTAACGATATCAACGGCATGTGTAAGAACATTTCCATCTTTGAAAGGATTTTTTAAAGGCTGTTTAACACGCTTTTGCATAATATCCATAGGTGCGATACTCACACGACCACGCTTACTGCGTTTAAGTTCTTCGATCACATCCATAGCATCTGATTTTTTGTCCGCTACAAGGTATTTGGCAACATTTCCTAATGCGATCTCTATCGCTGTGGCGTATTCGCTATCCACATTGATCAGTTCCGCTACAGTGCCGCGAATACCCGGGTGCTTGAGGGTCTTCATGACATATTTTACGCCCGGGTTGTAGCCTTCAAGAGATTCGACCAACTCTTCATAAAAAGCAGCGTCAGAGCGGTTGCGCTCATAGGCGGTCTGCCTGTGAACGATCTCTTTGTTCAGTTCTTGAATATTATTTTCAACACGATGACGCTCGTTTTCAGAATCTTCAACCCTTGAGTTTATTTTTTTCAGTTCTTTTTCTTTATCTTCGAGTTCTTTTTTAAGAGAAGCAACTTGTCCTTCCTGAGTACCGGAACGAAGGATCAATTGTTCACGCCGTTGCATTTCTTCATCCTGTAATCGTACAAACTGTTTTCGTTGATCACGCAATCGCAGGATTTGTTGTTGAATTTCCGCAAGGTGATTTTGTTGTTCACGTACATCCTGACGCAGATCATCAAGCTTTTGCGTGGCATTTTGGAATATTTGTTGAACTTCCTCGAAGTTTGTCCTTGATTTTTCCAGTTCCTCACTCATTTTGATCAGTTCGGGATCATCTTCACCGAGCTGCCCGGATAAATTTTCCTGTATTTCTTTATTGGTATGCAGGCGAACTTTGGCATTTTCCTTTTCGGTCAGCAAACGCTCTTTATTTCGTTGGGCATTGGCAATCTTTTCCTGCCATACCAGTCGTTTGGATGATTCGGCATTGATCTTTTCATTCATTTCCTGCAGAACTTCGTTAATGCTCTGCATTTCTTTTTCAATATTTGCCAACTCATTCTTGTAAGATGTCAGCATTGCCTCTTCAATACTCAGCTGCTTTCCGGTCTCTTCATTCTGCAATTGGTTATTCGAAAGCTGTTTTTCAAGGGGAGCGGCCTTATCTTCGTAATCATACCAAGTCGCCTGGGCCAAAGTGATCTCTAATTTCTTTAATTCTTCGGCATAACCTTCGTAGCGTTCATAACGACCTAATTGGCGTTTTAAACTTCGAACATTACTTTCGATCTCATAAACGATATCTTCCAAACGGGCAAGATCTTCCTGAGTGGCATCCAGTTTGCGTCTTGCCGAACGACGTTGGGATTTATATTTATTGATTCCTGCAGCTTCTTCGAAAAGCAGTTTTCGCTGGGATTTATCTTCATTTAGGATCTCTTCGACCATTTTTAATTCGATAACGGAATAAGCATTATTGCTCATACCCGTATCAATGAAGAGGTTTTGAATATCTTTAAGACGGACCGGAACCTCATTCAGTAAATACTCACTGCTTCCATCGCGGTAAAGCCTGCGCCCTACCTGAACATCGGTATAGGCAACACCCAATTTACCTGAGCGATTATGAATAGTGAGGGAAACTTCGGCATAATTCAGGGGTTTTCTGTTCTTTGAACCCGAGAAAATAATGTCCACCATAGACTCGGAACGCAGTAAATGTGTTTTCTGTTCACCCATGACCCAGCGGATAGCATCCACAACATTGCTTTTGCCGCAACCATTGGGTCCGATGACCGCTGTAACGCCTTTTCCGAACTGTAAAACAGTTTTCGTCGCAAAGGATTTAAAGCCCACAATTTCCAGTTTAGATATATACATAAACAGTTTCTATTTTATCCGTGCAATTTAAGAAAAAATGCCTCTTTTTCAAACAGAAATAAGCGCATAAATACTACGTTTAATGGTTTAGGGGGTTAGAAGTTTAGAGGTTTAGGGAAGAGAGTTATGAATTATGAGTAGAAAATTAAATCCACATACTACCTACCGCTTACTTCTGATTTCAGCTTAGTGCCTACTGCTTGCTTTTTACGAGTCACAAGTCACGGCCGATTACTGTTTACTGATTACTGTTTATTTCTTTTATCCTGCGGGCCAGCTGAACTTTCTTCCACCCATCAAATGCAGATGAATATGTTCGACTTCCTGTCCCCCGTCCGCTCCGTTATTAAAGACCAAACGATAACCTTTTTTAAGTCCAAGCTCATCTGCTATCTGTTTTGCAGCAACGATCATTCGTCCCATTAACTCAGTATCTTCTTTTTTTAAATTCTCAATACGGGCTATATGTTTTTTGGGAATAATAAGTATATGTTCGGGAGCTTGTGGATTAAGGTCACGAAAGGCCAGTAAATAATCATCTTCATATACAGCATCTGCCGGTATTTCTTTTTTTACGATCTTACAAAAAATACAATTATCCATAAAACCTCCGGTTTTTTCGTGACTTGTGACTCGTGACGCGTGACGCGTCGTGAATCGTGATCCGTGAATTGTAATAACACTATCTCATGAATAGATTTCTCCACTTGGTCTGACAGGCGTAGCTCGGAAAGCGAAGACTGTTCGAAATAACAAGATCTAATTCTCATGATTTATGACTCACGTTTTACGTTTTACGTAATTGTCAATTGCCTGCCTTGCCGAAGGCCTCCTGCGCCGAAATAGCTTTGGCTACGTAGGCTGTACTTTAGCGAAGGCAGGTCCTTTATCAATTAATTACTTGGTTTTTGATTCTTGAATCTTGGTTCTTGTTCCAAAGGTAAACTTCTTCAGCAATATAATGAGATCCCAGTATACATAAAACCCCCTTTACGGGTAATTTTTCCCGTGCAATAGTACAGGCAGCAATGATATCGAAAGCTATTTCAGTTCTTGGAAACCTGCTTGCAAGATCCTCTAATTCTTTTTTGGTCATACTGCGATGTGAATTTACTGGTGCGATCCAGATATTATCCGCCACTAACTCAAGTTCCATGAGCACTTCTTCGGCAGATTTATCTTTTAAAAGACCCAGTACTACATGACAAGGTTTTCCCTTATAAATTTCTTTTACTGTCTTAGTAAATGCTTTTATTCCTTCCACATTGTGCGCTACATCATAGATAATATCCGGTTCAGAGCTAATACGCTCAAATCGTCCTTGCCATTTTACAAGATCAAAACCTTTTTGTATTTCATCTTGTTCCAAAGTGCGTCCCAGAAAGGTTTCAACTGCCCGGATCGCCAGAGCAATATTCCCTAATTGATGGCGTCCAGAAAGAGCGATACTTGTTATCTGTTCATGAGATCTGATATTAAAACTCATTTCTTCGGGCTTGAGTTCTACATTCGTAAACATCGTATCCGGATCAACGATATGCAGGTATTGAGTGTGAGACAGTAATTCATCAATCACTTCGGGAGATTGAATTGCCGTTAGCAATGGTTTTCCTTCTTTGATGATCCCCGCCTTTTCCCGGGCAATTTCCGGAAGAGTTTCGCCAAGAATATTCGTATGATCATATCCAATACGGGTGATCACCGAAACTCTTGGTGTTAAAACAGATGTTGCGTCCAAGCGGCCGCCTAATCCTGTCTCTACAACAGCCGCATCCACTTTTTGATCTTGAAAATAAGAGAATCCCAGAGCAGTTGTCACTTCAAAAAATGAAGCTTTCGATTCATCAAGTAATAATTCATTTTTAAGCAGGAATCCTTTTATATAATCATCCTTGATCTGTTCTCTATTTACACAGATCCTTTCATTGAATTTTGCCAAATGAGGTGAGGTAAAGCGACCGGTCTTTAAGCCTAATGATTCCAGTAAAGCAGCGGCCACGACCGTAACCGTTCCTTTTCCGTTCGTACCTGCAATATGGATAGATCGAAAGGTATTTTCAGGATGACCCAAGTCTTGCATCAGCTTTTCAATACGCTGACGTCCGAGCTTCATTTTTCCGCTCAGTTTTTTATAAAGATCTGATAAGTAATCTTGCATTATGATATATTCAGTCTAATTATAAATTGCTTTCCTACTACTTTCCAAATGAACTGATCCTTGGCTTTCCCGAGACGCGATAAATTGTCGTCTCTACCCTAATACTTTTTGTTCTTTACTTGACTCTTGGATATTGTTTCTTGTCTTCAAAATAATTCTATATGCTCGGCTTTAAGCATTGCTCCAAAAAATGATTCTGAGTTCTCTTCGAAAAGATCTACCGATCCTGTGGTCATGAAACGTACTTTCCCTTCTTTCGTACATCTTTTTTCGATCTCCGGGTGACGCACAAGATAATCGTCAAGTTTATCGGCGACAAGTGGTCCTTGATCTAATATTTTAATATTCTTAGGAATGAATTTTCTGATCTGATCCATCAATAAGGGATAATGGGTACATGCCAGAATGATGGTATCGATATTGTCATTCTTTGCCAATAGATTCTTAACATGTTTTTCAACAAAATATTCGGCCGCCGGTGTATGGACTTCATTATTCTCTACCAGAGGTACCCACATAGGACATGCTTCCTGATAGAGAGAGATCTCCGGAAAAAGTTTATCGAATTCCATTTTATAAGAGTCAGAACGAACCGTACCCGGGGTTCCGAACAATCCAATTTTTTTGCTTAAACTGCTTTCTCCAACAACTTCGATACTGGGCCGGATCACACCCAATACCCTTCGGTCCGGATAGTGCGTGATCAGATCTTTTTGCTGAATATTGCGTAAAGCTTTTGCTGAAGCTGTATTGCAAGCAAGTAGAACCAAGGGACATCCGGCATCCAGCAGACTTGCAACCCCTTGCTGCGTATAGCGATAAATAGTTTCAAATGATCGGGTCCCATAGGGTGTACGAGCCGTATCGCCGAGATAAAGATAATTATATTCCGGTAAACGTTTGCGGATATCATGGAAAACGGTCAGTCCACCAAGTCCGCTATCGAAAATACCAATGGGTCCTTTTTTCATTTCTTTACCCTTTTAATAGGTTTGGGGTTTAAGATTGGCGATTGTAGATTTTAGAAGCTATCAGCTATCAGCTATCAGCTATCAGCTATCAGCTATCAGCTATCAGCTATCAGCTATCAGCTATCAATTTTTAAACATTTATGAAAAATCACAAGCA